>JAGOIS010000074.1 GCA_017995495.1 Candidatus Cloacimonadota bacterium | reverse complement strand
GGTTTTTCTGGGAGCCGGAACGGGAGCCCAACCGCAACCTGCTGGACGAGCTGAAAATCAGCAGTGAGGTGGCCCGGTTCCTGAAGGCGCGCTATCAAAGGATGCAGTTCAACCTGGCGCCGCACAACGCAGACGTGCGCGGCTTCACCTGGCAGGGCCTGAAAGCTTTGCCCTATTACACTTTCACTCACGACTGCGCCAGGGAACTGCGGATCCTCAAGGACGAACGCAAGAAGCTGAGGATGGCCAGAGACCGTGATTACAGGCTGGTGGAGGAATTCAGGCCGGAGGAATTCATCATCCTGCTTAAGGACCTCTACGACCGCAAAGAGAAGAGCTTGGGAGTATCCTACAAGGCTTTCCGTATCTGGATGGAGAACCTGCATCAGGATGGACTGATCGCGCAGTTTAACCTGATGGAAAAGGACAAGATCGTGAGTGCTAACCTGGTGCTGGGTGGAAACCACGACAAACGGGGCTACTCCATCATGCGCAGCACCCTGCCGAGAGACCTGAAAGCAGGCGCCAGCGCCTTGCACAGCCTGCTTCTGGTGGAACTGGTTAAACCCAGATTCGAGAGCCTGGATTTTTGTGGCGCCAACTATCCCGAGGTGGCAAGGTTCAAGGCCGCCCTGGGCTTCAAGCTGGAGCTTTTTTTCAAGATCCGGGGTTGAGATATGAAGGTTTCTAATAGCTTGAAAACCGAGGAACAATGGAAAGGATCACAGTATTAAAAGGCGGCAGCTCCCCCGAGCGGGAGGTGTCGCTGGTGAGCGGAGCGGCGATCGCCAAGGGCTTGCTCGAAAAGGGCTACGAGGTCACGGAACTCGATCCGGCTGACTATTCCGGACTCGCCCCGCTGATCGCCAAACTCACAGAATCGCGGACAGAGGTGGTTTTTCTGGGTCTGCACGGCGGATCGGGAGAAAACGGGCAGTTGCAGGCTGCTCTTGAATTGAATGGTTTTCGCCATACTGGCTCAGACTTTCAGGCCTGCGCGCTGACCATGGACAAATATGTCTCCAAATTGCTCGCCCAGGCAGAGGGGATCCCCGTCGCGGACTGGATCCTGCTGCGGGGGGACCAACTTAGCGATTATGCAGACCCTCGCGACTTGGAGGGGATCACTGACAAACTGGGACTGCCGCTGATCGTGAAGCCCAACGGCTCGGGTTCTTCAGTGGGAATCAGCAAGGTGGAGGACATCTCCCAGCTCAGGGAGGCGGTGAAGGACGCGCTGCGATACGGTTCCAGCACGCTTCTGGAGCGATTCATCCCCGGACGGGAGCTCACCGCCACGATCCTGGACGGTCAGGCCCTGCCCTTGGTGGAAATCAAGCCATTTGAGGGCTGGTACGATTATGAGAACAAATACATCGCCGGCCGTTCCGAATATCTGGCTCCGGCGCCGGTTGAGGAAACGGTGACTCAGTTGATACAATCATACGCGGAGAGGCTTTGGCAGGTTTTTGGACTGCGGGGTTATGCGCGGATCGACTTTCGCTATGACGGCAAGAAACCCTGGTTCCTGGAGGTGAACACCCTGCCCGGAATGACGCCCCTGAGCCTCACTCCGATGGCGGCCAAAGCTGTGGGCATCAGCTTTGGGGACCTTGTGGACAGGATCACACGGATGGCGCTGCAATAAACGGCCAGTGGTGTCGGGGAAAATCAACAATTACTTTGAGATTTCCAAGGCAGCATTCTGTCTATTGATTTCTTTTTGAAAGTAGCTGGGTCTAATCAATCTGAAGCAATAACCAGGCAAAGAAGCTGAATATCCTTGTCTTTTGAGGCAAGAGGGGAAACCGGTTTGGGATTGGGCCCGCCGGATGTTAAGTTCGTATCAAGTTTGGGGAACATTTTTAGTGCACAACAGGGAGAAGAGAACACTCCAGATAAAGAGAAATCCCTTGACGAAAAGGGGACTTACAAAAAGATTGGCTCAAAATAGACTAATCTTAGTGATAAATGCAAGGAGAAATAATGGTCAAGTTGAGACTGAGAAGGATGGGGGCGAATGACCAGCCCTTTTACCGGATCGTGGCTGTGGATTCCCGTATGAGCCGCGATGGGAAATACATCGAAAGTATTGGCTGGTATGATCCCAAACCCAGTCCTTCCAAAATCCAGATAGAAAAAGATCGTGCCCTGTATTGGCTTGGAGTCGGCGCGCAACCCAGCGACACAGTGCGTTCGCTGTTGCGCAAGGCCGGAATCCTGCAGATCCGGCACGAGCAGAAGATAGAAAGCCGAAAAGAAGCTGAAAACAAGCAGTAAGAGGTGACAAATGAAGGAACTGATCGAGTTCATGGTCAAGGCTCTGGTAGATGATCCCAGTGAAGTAAACATCACAGAAATTCAAGGCGACAAGATAACTCTTTATGAGCTTCGCGTTTCCAAAACCGATATCGGCAAAGTGATTGGCAAGAGAGGCCGCACCGCAGGCGCCATCCGCACCATCATCAATGCCGTCAGTACCAAGCAGGGGAAGAGAGCCGAGCTCGAGATCATCGAGTAGATGAAGGTTTCGGACCTGACTGGGATCGGCCGGTTGGGCGGGATCGATGCGGATGGATTTTACCATGTGATGGTGAAGCCCCGTTTTCGCCGCTTATTGGCCGAAACTGACGAAATTTATCTGATCTTTAACAGCGATAGAGTGTTTTTCGTAACAATTTGTGATAGAGACATATCCGATCGTAAGCTGAGGCTCAAGTTTGCCGAGGAAGGGATCGATGAGGAGCGCAAGCTTCACCGCGAGGTGATCCTGGCGCTGCAAACCGGGGAAGACGAAACTGATGAGCCGGATGAACTTCTGGGCTTCACGGTCGTGTTCGCCAACCGCGAGGTTGGGAAAGTCAAGGACTATTTCCACAACAACGCGCAATACGTGTTGGTGGTGTCCGGTTCCGACGGCGTGGAGTTCCTGATCCCCTTCGTGGATTACTACATTGGCGAGGTCATCCCTGATCCGGGTGTGATCGTTTTGATCAACGCGGAAAGCTTGCTTGAGGTTGACGCCAGATGAGGTTCGATGTCCTGAGCCTGTTTCCGGATTCCTTTACCAGCGTCCTGGCAAGCAGCATGATAGCCCGGGCTTTGTCCCGCAAGGCTTTGGAGCTCAATATCGTCGATTTTCGTGCTTACAGCGACAACAAGCACAGGCAGGTGGACGACTATGCCTTCGGCGGTTTCGCCGGGATGGTGATCCGCGCCGAGCCTGTGTATCGCGCGATTGCGGACCTGGTGAGGGATCATTGGGCTCCGGTGGTCTATTTCACCCCGCAGGGGAGAAAACTTGCACAGCCGGTGCTGGAGTATTACGCCAGCCTGCCCCGGGTGATCCTGCTCTGCGGACATTACAAGGAGATGGACCAGCGTCTGCGCGACCTGGCGGTATGCGATGAACTCTCCCTGGGAGACTATGTGCTTTCCGGGGGCGAGATCCCCGCGCTGGCTTTCATAGACGGTGTGTCGAGGCTGCTTCCCGGCGTGCTGGGAGACATCGATTCCGCCGCCACGGATTCCTTCAGCGATGGCCACGGCGGTCTTGGCTTCCCGTGTTACACACGCCCGGAAAACTGGAGGGGACAGAAGGTTCCCCAGGTGCTGCGGGAAGGGAACCATGCCAGGATCAAAACCTGGGCCGGAGATGAATCCAGGCGGTTGACCCGGGTGAGACGGCCTGACCTCAAGGTTGGAAAGTGAGCCCACTTTACCTGGCTCTGGTGCACCATCCGGTGCTGAACAAAGTAGGAGAGAGAGTAACCACCTCCATCAGCAACCTGGATATCCACGACATAGCCAGGGCGGCACTGACCTACGGAGTGAAAGCCTATTACATCATCCACTCCGATCCGCGCCAGAAGCAGTTGTTGGACCAGATCCGCCAGTTTTGGCAGGAGCAGGGGCTGCCCTACAATCCACAGCGCAGCCAGGCTTTGGCCCGCGTGCGCCACAGCGATACGATCGAAAATATGTTAAACGAGATTACAAAGCAGGAAGAAAAGCGTCCGCTGATAATAACCACGACAGCGCGGATTCTGCGAGAACAGATATCCTTTGAGTATCTGAAGACTCAGACCTCAAACGAGAAGCCGGTACTGCTCATTTTTGGCACCGGTTATGGCTTGTGTGATGAAGTTCATCAAGCGGCGGACCACGTCCTCGCGCCGATCTTCGGCTGCGGGGATTACAACCATTTGTCCGTCCGTAGTGCCGTGAGTGTCGTGTTGGACCGCATTTCTTCCGAGTACATATATGGGAGGAACCATGGATATTCTGCACACAGTTGGCAGAGACCAAATCAGAACCGACTTTCCCGATTATCGCCCCGGCGACACGGTGAAGGTCCATTATAAAATCAAAGAAGGCGGTAAGGAACGCATTCAGGTGTTCCAGGGGATCGTGATCCAGAAACGCGGATCGGGAATCTCCAAATCCTTCACAGTTCGCAAGGTATCGAATGGCGTCGGCGTGGAACGCATCTTTCCGCAAAATTCGCCTAACATCGACAAGCTTGAGATAGTCCGTTTCGGCCAGGTGCGCAGGGCCAAGTTGTTTTATCTGCGCCAGGCCAAAGGAAAAGCGGGCCGCATCAAGGAACGCAGGCGTTTCACTGCCTAGTTGCGAAAAACAATCATCGGAGCCCCCGACTCGTCTAAGAGGACGGGGCTCTCGTTTTTTACCTGCAGATCAAACGAGGTATAGCATGACGGAACAGGAAGTTGGCTTTGTGGACTGGAAGGGCTGGGGACTGAAACTGGTCATGACGCGGGGAAGGCTCCGCCAGATCATGTTCGGGGCAAAAAGCAGAGCAACGCAGACCCTGAAGCCGGAAATGGCTGCTGCCTGCGAGCAGCTGCGCGAATACCTTGGGGGAAGCAGAAAGGGCTTTGCGCTGGAATTGGACATTGAGGGCACTGAATTTCAGAAACAAGTCTGGAACGCTCTGCTGGAGATACCTTACGGCGAGACACGCACCTACAAACAAGTTGCGCAGCAAATCGGCCGGCCCCATGCTTACCGGGCAGTGGGTCAGGCTGCGCATAAAAATCCTCTGCCGATAGTGATCCCCTGCCATCGCTTGGTGGGCTCAGACGGATCCCTGACGGGTTTCGCCGGGGGTTTGGAGTTGAAACGTAGCCTGCTGCAGCTTGAACATACCGCCAGGGGGCAAAAATGATCGTGGGGATCGGCACCGACATCGTGCGGGTGAGCCGCATCCGCAGGTTACTGGAGCGTTATCCGAACTTTGTGACCCGGGTGTTCAGCGATGGTGAGATCGACTATTGCCGCCAAAGGTCCAGCCCTGAGCAGTCCTATGCGGCCCGGTTCGCCGCAAAGGAGGCGGTGATGAAAGCCCTGGGAACAGGCTGGGATGGCCGGGTGAATTGGCGTGACATCGAAGTGGTTTCTGCTGGGGAGGGCGGACCCAAGATCATGCTGCAAAACGGCGCCTGGGATAAAATGGCGGAGTTGGAGGCCTACAGGGCTCATCTATCGCTCTCCCACGAAAGTGATTATGCCCTGGCCTTTGTGGTGCTTGAACGGCAGAAAACTTGACAGCTTGTGGGTATTGGAATATCTTGCCTAAATTGAGGTGAAACAGTATGCAATGTTTTGTATTCTTTGGCATCCAGGGCAGTGGAAAGGGGACCCAGGCCGAACTTCTGAGCGAAGGCCTGAACTTTCAGCACATCAACATCGGAGATCTTTTCCGCGAGCAGGTGATGCGACAAACCGACCTGGGCCTGCAGGTGCAGGATATAATCGGCCGCGGCGACCTTGTGCCGGATGATCTGGTCTTCGAGATCGTGGACAAATCCCTGCTGCCGGACCGCCAGGGGATAATCTTCGACGGGTTTCCGCGAACCCTGGTGCAGGCAGAATATCTGGTTGAGCATTTTGAAGTGAGGCAGGTTTTTTTCCTGGAACTGGAAGAGAAAACCGCCATCGCCAGGATTTCTTCGCGCCGGATCTGTCCAGTCTGCGGCCAGAACTACAATCTGGTGAGCGAACCTCCACAGCGGGAAGACGTTTGCGACGAATGCGGGGGTAACCTGATTATCCGCAATGATGACAAACCGGAGGCCATATCCCGCCGTTTGGCTGAGTTTTACGAGCAGACTTTGACCCTAAAGGAGTTCTTCGCCGAAAGAGGATTGCTCACTGAGGTGGATGCCAGCCAGGATATCGAGGAGGTTGCGGCCGCCATCCTGACGGTGGTGGATTCGCTGCCCGGTGAATAAGAGATGCGGAAATTCCTGCAGCTGATCCTGGGCTTGGTCGAGCCAGCGGCCTATCTGCTGGCTGTCTGGAACCTGCTGGTTCTTTTTTTGGAACCGTTGATCAGCTATTACACGGATTTTGGGAGTGTGCAGGCTTACACAGGCTGGGTAAACCTGCTTCTACTGGCGTTGGCCATAGTCAAACGCCTATTGCTGAAGGTGAAGCTCGGAACCCGGAATGTGCTCATCTTCGATGTGATCCTGCTGGTGTTGGGACTGCTGTTGATGGCCTACAACCCCAAATTCGTCATCTTCTTCCTGTTGATCCGCCAGACCTATTACATTCTAGAATTCAGCCTCTTCCGTTTTTCCGAAGGCAAGGTTTACAAATGGCTTTCCGGTAACCCGCCGGTGACCCTGATGCTGAGTTTCCTCTTGGTGATACTCTTTGGCACGGTGCTGTTGATGCTTCCGGTGTCTTCCACCCAAAACCGGGTGACGCCCTTTGTGAACGCGCTGTTCACCTCCACCTCTGCCACCTGCGTCACAGGCCTCGTGGTTTACGATACGGGGAAATACTTCAGCCAATTTGGCCAGATAGTGATCCTGCTGCTGATCCAGATCGGGGGTTTGGGCATAATGACGGTGTCCACAGCCTTCGCCTTGCTGATGGGCAGAAACATTGATCTGAAGCTGAAGAGTGTGATGAGCCATGTCG
>JAGOIS010000073.1 GCA_017995495.1 Candidatus Cloacimonadota bacterium | reverse complement strand
GGCCACAACACGGGGCGGCACGTAGCCTGGAGTCCAGCGAGCTTGCGAGCATGGACTCCAGGATGGAGGGCAATGTCACACGGGACGTGTGACGCTCCCTGTCACGGGGCGGCAGGCGTGGCCACAATACGGAGCGGTAGGCGTCCCGCCTGCCATGCTGACAGCCACACTTGTGCAAGAACAAACCCCAGCGGGGCCATGTCACACGGGACGTGTGACGCTCCCTGTCATGGGCGGCAGGCGTCCCCGTAACGGAGCGGCAGGCGTCCCGCCTGCCATGCTGCCAGCCACACGGTAAAAGGACAAACCCCAGCGGGGCCATGTCACACGGGACGTGTGACGCTCCCTGTCACGGGGGGGCAGGCGTCCCCATAATACGGAGCGGCAGGCGTCCCGCCTGCCATGCTGCCAGCCTCACGCGTATAAGAAGGCTCTCTGTCAAATCGAGTGGGTAAATGAGTCCGTGTGTCATTCCAGGGAGGGGGCGTCAGTCCCAGGGGCCCCGGAATCCAGACAAGGCGGGAATAGCCAATCCCGCTGTAGTCCAAGCTCGTTCCTCGCTGGACTCCAGCTACCCCCACCGCCCGGAGGGCGGCACTTCTTAGCCCGGGGTGGAAACCCCGGGTCCACCGCGCGTAACAAAACAAACCCCAGCGGGGGCCATGTCACACGAGACGTGTGACGCTCCCTGTCACGGGGCGGCAGGCGTCCCGCCTGCCATGCTAACGGCTACACGCGTATAAGAACAACCCCCTCCGGGGCCATGTCACACGGGACGTGTGTCGCTCCATCGCACTCCCCGGCCAAGCTCTTGGTATGACAGGCGCCGGCTATCAGTTTACCCCCCACAGTTAAGCATGAGCCAAAACAAAAGCCCCGGATCTTGGCATCCGGGGCTTCAGGATTGATCAGGAGGTTTTTATTTGAGCAGCACCGCCTTGCGGAAGTAGCTGCCGGTTCCCACTTTCATGCGGAAATGGTAAACGCCGGTGGTACAGGGCTGTCCCAGGGCGTCACAGCCGTCCCAGTTTGTCTGGTAACGTCCCGGGACCTTGTCACCAAGGTCGAAGCCACGGACAAACTGGCCGCGGGAGTTATAGATCTCGATCCGCACGCTGCCGTCGGTGGCCAGGTCGTAGGGAATGCTGGCGCTGGGGTTGAAGGGGTTGGGATAGATGGGTCCCAGCTCTGTGATCAGCGGTATTCCGGGGATCTGGCCGTCCCCAAGAGTGAGCGTGATGGAAACTGGCCCATAGAACGCGAAGGAGCCGTCAAAATCCAGACTTTCCAGCTAGTAATAGTAGATACCGGACTCGTAAACTTCTTCATCCGTAAAACTATACGTTTGCATCTGAGAGGTGTTGGTGGCGGCGATGAAAGCGTTGAGCATCAAGGCGCCTGGCAGGTCCGGCTGGGTGTTGCGGTAGATCCTGTAGCCGGAAACGTTGGTTTCCGACTGCGAAACCCAGGTCAGCTGGATGAAATTGAAGGCGCTTATGTACGCAGTGAAAGAGGATAGTTCCACGGGCAGGGTGCCGTCGTTGTAGGTGAGGCTGATATCGTCAAGGTAACCCGTGGTTTTGGAGCCGTTATCCACGATGGCAAACATGAAATAGTAGGTGCCGGGAGCCGGCGGGCTGAAATTCTGTGCGGTGTAAAACGCTCCGGGGGTATTGCCGTTGATGTTGCCGGTGGTGTAAAACTGGGTCCAGGGACCGTCCTGGCTGGTGCTGTAGGACAGGGAGAAATTGATCGTGCCGTGGGTTCCGTTGAGGATCCAGCCCGAAATATCAGCTGTGTCACCCGCGTCGAAATCGAAGGCCCGGGAAATGATATGGCCTGTACGGCCATCGAATCGGACCGAGTAATCGGTGGAATAGTAGTTTCCGGCGCCCCACTGGCCAGTCTGGACAGCGGGGTCAGTCCAGATATATCCGGGTGGAAACCCCAGCATGTCCGGCGGGTCGAAATTCCAATAGCTGGTGCCGTAGTGCAAAGCTCCCAGCCATGCAGCCATGCAGGCCAACACAGCGATCATGATAATGCGCTTGGCCATCTTAACCTCCTTTGGTATCACTGAAATCCCGGCCGCAGCTCTCAAAATTCCACGCCGGGCATTTAGCTCGTGCAAACATTGTCATACTTTCGGCTCAAGGAATTGTTTCTTCCTTTGCCGACACAGACACATTCTCGGATGAGGTTTATGCTTGTCAAGTTATCTGTGAGGTGAAGAATAATAATGATTCATCCAAATACGTCCTGATTTTGTAGCTTTTAGAGCAGAAGTCTTCATCCATAAGGGTTTGGGGTTGTGGATACAATTCCACAACCCAGAAGTGGAAACTGAAATTCAGGCTTTCTATCAAATCGAGTGGATCGTGCCAGGGAGCGCGGCAGAATTGGGGTGGCGGCGTCCCCGTCGCCACAGAGGTAGGAGATCTCTGCAACAGGCGGCTGGGCCGCCACTGTCGACCAGGAGGCCGACAGCCCAATGCCTGTTCTTAGCCACATTGTCGGGTATGATCACCCACTCGATTTGAAAGTGAGCGAAACAAAAGCCCCGGGAGAAACCGGGGCTGAGAAGTGGCTTGCCACCAAATCCGAAGCGGCGCAAGGCAGCTCGTTGCGGCTTATTTGAGCAGGATCATTTTTTGGGATTGGACGTAGGCGCCTGCCTTCATCCGGTACAAGTAGACGCCGCTGGCCAGAGGGGAGCGGTTGTCATCCAGGCCGTCAAAAACCACCTCGTGCTTGCCGGCAATTTTGCTTTCGTCCACCAGGACGCGCACGAGCTGACCCTTGAGGTTGTAGATCTCGATCAGCACCGGCGTGCTTTCCTTGACGCTGTACACTATCGTGGTGGAGGGATTGAAGGGGTTGGGATAGTTGCCCTTCAATTCCGTCACGGCCGGGGCCGCCGCATCATCAGCAGCGAGGGGATATCCTGTTCCCAGCAGGTCGACGGTCAGGGCCGGATTGGCCGGATCGTCGGTGTTGATGTGCAGGGGCAGGTTGTAGCTGGTTTCTTCCGCGGGCGTAAAGTTCAGGTTGATGGTCACAACTGACTGTGCCGGCACCAGAATGGGGATGGAATTGCCGGCGGTGGCATCACCTTGGGATACCGTGAAGGGGGCGTCCACGGCCACAGATCCGATCAGGACTGCATCGCCGCTGTTTTGGATCTGGAAAGGCAGGCTGGCGGCCTCACCCAGCAGCACTTTTCCGAAATCCAGGCTGCTTGCGCCCAGGGAGATCACTGGTGTGCCGAAATCAATGCCGGAGGAAGGAAAGACAATGTCATCAATCCAGGCGCAATCGCTGCCGGCCGAGTTGGAGCCGTTTTTCACATAGGACCAGGTGAAGGTGTTGATGCCGGGTGGGACGTTGAAGGTCACCTGGCTCCAACTGTCGGTGGTTCCGGACCACTGGTTCCGCATCTGGTTGTTTACGTGGAAATAGAGGCAGTCGCTGTAGGCCTCGCTGGAGACCTTTTTCCAGAAGGAAACAACGCCAACGGCGGGGCAGTCCAGGGTCACGCTCATGGAGGTGCTTAGATTGTCGCCAATGGTCGCGCTGCGCACCGCATTGCTGCCATTGAAGCTTTCGGGCACAATGCTCCAGTCGCCGCCGCTGAAGGTCCAGTCCATGGCGGCAAAGTTGGTCTCGAAGCTCTCAACCACCAGGCCGGCATTCACGCTGTAGTTCTGAGTGGCGGCATATGCTCCCGAAAGGAGCGATGTCTCGAAGATAAGCATGGATCCGGACGGAATTTGGGAGCTGAAAGTAACCTGGTACTCCATCCTGGCTTCGCCGCCCACCGGCAGGTTTGTGAAGCTGGTTTGAACCGGCGCGGCGATATGTGTCGCTCCGTTGATGGCCAGAGCTGTGGTGATCCCTTGGGCGTCGGCGTGTCCGGTATTGAGGAAGGAAAACCCCAGGTTCACGGTTTCACCGGGATCGATCATGCCGTTGAGGTTGCCCGGCGAGTCATCGATGCTCAGTCCGCCCCAGGCGAAAGCGGGGGCGTTGAGGGTCAGCTCGCGGTCGTATTCGTAGGTTTCTGTCCCCGCGGCGGCGGTGATGTGCAACTTGGCCACATGCTGGTCCGGCACGTTGCCGGCGATCTGGATCCTGAATCCGCTCACTGTGCCACCGCTGCCATGGGCGTCAATATCACCGATGGTTTCGCTGGCGTCCAAAACGGCAAGATACTCGTCCTGTGAGCTGAGGGCGACGCTGACGCCGCTGGCGGGGTCGCTGCCCACGTTGTTCAAATTAACGTTCACGGTGATTGTTTCCCCAAATTCGGGAGCTTGGTTGTTGGCGTCGCTCACCGTGATGCCTGCCACCACCAGGTATGGCCCGCTGTTGGGCAAGGCCCGCACGGAACCCAGATGGGTCACTTTGTTGAAGGCGGTGATGGTGAGGGCCAGGTCCATCGGTTCCTGAGGCTGCTCCACAACATCCAGCACAATAAAGCCGGAGGCGTCCGCAGTCCCGGTCGCGTAAACAGTTCCGTTGGCGGAAAGGGTGACCCTGGCCCCGGGATCGGTTTCCACCATGAAGGTGGTCGCGCCCAGGAACAGAACGGGGTCATACACTGCGGCCACAGGCTGGGGATCTTTGCTGCGGACCATCAGGGAGGCGTCTCCGAAGATATGCCAGGTTTTATACATGCTCACGCCATTGGCGCCGTAAACTTCGATCATCTTGGCGGAGCCGTTGAAGAACAGGCCTCCCAGGGTCTGTTTTGCTTCCATGGCCAGCAGGTCCACGGTCTCATCCTGGGCTCGCATGGGCGGATTCCAGCTCTGGTTGATGCTGCTGGCATAGATCCCGATCGCCCCTGCCGGGGCGTTGGTGGCTTCGTTCACCGCGCGCAGCCAGGCTTCGGCGAAGCAGGTGGAGCCCACAAAGTTGCCGTTAACGCAGGCAACGCTGTTGATGAAGGGCAGCCGGTTGTCGTTCACCAGGTTGTTCACATGGGTGTTGCTGAAACCGGTGGTGCCCCAGCTGGTGGTGGAGCCGTGGCCGGTGTAGTTTACAAAGCCACGCCCGGCGTTCAGGTTGGCGCCAACCTGGGTCGCGTTCGCGAACGTGGTCTGATACAATTGGTCCACGCCCTGGTAGCCGTAACCGAGCAGGTCGGCGCGGATGTTTTCCACGTGTTGCTGGTCGCTTTCACCCATGTCTCCCTGTCCTCCGCCGCCTTCGTTTGAGGCAATGCCCATGGCGAGTTCGAGCCAGGCGTTTCCGGCCTGGAGATCCCGTTCATAATAAATTGAGCGCTCGATCTGGGTTTGCATCTCCGCTTCTGTTTGCGCCGAAAACCTGCCGATATAGATGTCCGGATAGCTGTCGGTGCCTGCCACCAAAGCGTAGGAGGGATCTGACCCTCCGCCCCCGGAGCTCAGGGTGGGCACCTGGGGCGCGTCGCCAAAGATCTGCACGAACGTGAGTCCTTCACCCAGGTCATACCGGCCTTGGATAAAGGCCATGATGTCATTGGCGGAAGGGCCGGCCTCGGCCATATCGGCCACTTCCACCCGGAAGCCATTCTGGCGCTTCCACTCCACCCAGGGCTGCATCACGGCGTCGAACATCGGGTGCTTGATCGCCAGAATGCCTCCCTGTTCTCCCAGGGAGGGGTATTTGGCCGGGTTGAAATTGAGAAACATATTGCCATAGATGCCGGCAAATTCTTCCGCCCAGGAGGATCTGGACTCAGGCAGGGCATTGGTGGGATCGCTCCCGTTGGCTTCGAGGGCCACGCTGAGCCTGGTGTAAACCCTCAGGATACCCCTGTCGGGGAGATAGGCAAAGGGTTGAAAACGCACGGTGATGCCCCGGAAATCCCTTAAAATGAAGGGTTCGGTGAGCCAGGCCGGTTCCGCTGGCCAGGGCCCGGTGCCACTGTAGACCTCGGCGAAGCGGTAGGGAATGTCCGCCGGATCGATGTCGCGGGTGAGATTGCCCTTGGATGGCGCCACCCGCATAGGCAGCTCCACATATTCGCTCTCCACCAGGCTGATCTCCATTCTGGCAGTGTTGGGGATGATCACGCTGCGGGCCAGCACCGGCAGCTGGGGATAGCCCGCGTCCAGGGTGAGGCCTTCCTTGTCCAGGCTCAATTCATGCCAGAGCCCGCCATTGATGTTCACCAGCCGGGTATTGAACTGTCCCAAAGTCAGCTCCAGTTCCATGCGGGTGGGCGTGCTTTGGGTCAGGCGCACCTCGTTGGGGTGGTTGGCCACGGTTATCAAGTCCGCGCTCAGCGCCGTTCCCAGCGCCAGCAACAGAGTTATCAACAGAAACCATCGTTTCATCGGTACTCCCTTGGTAAATGCGAGATCCATTCATCCAGACCGGCGCCAGGGGCGGCGGCCGGGTTCAATTTCAGCATTTTCTTCCCTTTTCACGGCCACAACATATTCTGTCAACACAAAAATTCCCTGCATCGGGAACGCCAAACAGCAAGGGCGGGCTGCGCTTGTGAGCGCGGCCCGCGATAATTCCGAGCTATTTCATCAACATCATTTTAAGAGTTTTTGCATAGCCGGGGGCGGACATACGGTAGAGGTAGATGCCGCTGGACACGCTCCGGTCGTTCTGGTCCCGGCCGTTCCACACCAGCCTGTGCCGGCCGGCGGGAAGATATCCGTCCACCAGGTCGCGCACCAGCTGGCCTTTGAGGTTGTAGATGCCCAGGCGCACAGGCCCGGCCTGCCGGGTGGAGAAAGAGATGGTGGTTTCGGGATTGAAGGGGTTGGGGTAATTACCCTCCAGCTCGGTGACCAGGGGTATGGAGCCGGGGTCGTCGCCGGCGGATGTGCTGCTCACCACCACTGGGATCACCACGCGGGGATGGTTGGGGTCGTTGGAGCTGATCACGATCTCCAAGTCGAGGTTCACCACCGGATCAGGGGCGGTGTAAGTGAGCGTGAAGGTCCTGCCCGCGCCTGCCGGAATGGTGTAGGCCCAGCCGTTGGGAAGCTGGGAGCCGTTGTGGAGCAATTGCATTCCGGCCGGCCAGGTGATGGTGCCGCTCAGGGGCAGGGTTCCCAGATTGTTGATCACGAAATCTGCTGCCAGGGCGTCGTGGGGCTGCACGTTCAGGAACTTGATCGACTGCTGGGGAACGTGGATCAAGGCCAGGCCGCCGCTGCCAGGGGCAGGGAAGAAGATATCGTCGATCCAGGCGCAATCGTAGCCATAGCTCACATAGTCGTCCTTGGTGTAGACCCATTTGAAGGTATGGAGGCCGGCGCTGACAGGGTAGCTGAATTGTTCCCAGGAGCGGATGCCGCTCCAGGAATCCTTCACGCTTCCATCGATGCTGAAAGTCAAAAGGTCATAATTGTTTTCGGAGGAGACTTGGCGCCAGAA
>JAGOIS010000001.1:11601-36502 GCA_017995495.1 Candidatus Cloacimonadota bacterium | reverse complement strand
TCCCAGCGGGCCAGGCCGAGGCGGTATTGGCCTTCGGGGTCGTTGCTGTAGGCGTATTTGTAGAAGACCTTCACCGCGGCATCGGCATCCCTGGCAGAGGAGGAGTTGTCATATAGCCGGATCGCGTCTTCCAGGGTGGAAGGTTCGCGGGGAACGGGCTTCGCTTCCTCTTTCCTGGGTTGGGGCTTTTGTTCAGCAGTTTTCCGGACTTTGCAGCCGGCCAGGGCAAGCAGCGGGATCAGTATGGCTACGATCAGCAAGCAGTGTGCGTATCTTCTCATTTCCCATCACTCCCTGAGCACAGTATCCTAACGGTATTCGTAAATCATCCAGCCGTCTTTGCCCAGGGCAAGGAAGATGAGATTGCCGTCCAGGGCGACGTCCAGCACCTCGATGTAGGGATGTGTGATCGTTCTCAGGTCGTTAACGCGGACTGGATTGGCAACGTCGAGGATCTTGAGCCCACCCTGGCCGAGGGCGAGGTAGAGCAGGCCGTCCTTGAGTTCGAGGTCGCGGATATCGTTGGAGAGGCGGGTCTGAAAGATCAGGCGGGGGTGGTTCATGTCCGAGGCGTTGATGGCCAGCAGCTTTTTTCCGGCGCCCAGCCAGACGATATCGCCGTTTTTGGCCATCACGGTGGCGTCGGTGATCTCATAATTGACACCCATGCTGAGAGGAAACTGCAGATCGGTGATGTCCACTGTCACCAGCCCGAAATCGTTCAAAGCCCAGAGATAGGGATATTCGGCGATAAAATCGCGGATCCCCCACTTCTCGGAAAAAGTGCTTTTCAGCTCGCGCATTCCGCCCTTGCCAATATCGATGATGTCGATCCCCCGGAAACGGTCTGCCACATAGAGCATTGAGCCTTCGCGGGTGATCCTGTCTCCGGGCACGGTGGTGGTGAAATAGATGGTGCCGGGATAGGAGAGAGTGTCCACGGAAGTCACCAGGTTGGCGGGTTCCTGGCTGCAGATGTAAAGCTGGTTGTCGCCCAGCATATTCACATCCTCGATCACGTATTGGGAGGTGAAAACAGCTTCCAGGCGGGGTGACCAGGGATTGAAGATGGAGTGGATCCAGATGTAATTCTGGTTGCGGAGGATCACCTGATCCTCCTGAAAATCGATCTTATAGGGCTGAGGCTTTTTGTTGTGGACCAGCAACTGCGGGATGCGGAAGTCCACGGCAACCGCGGAAACGCAGATCAGCAAGGCCAGAACTGGCAACAGGGCTTTTTTCATCTCTCACTCCTTGATGGGTGGGTGGCAGCAGTTTGGGCTATCTCAATATATACCGGGCAGGCAGGCATATCCTGCATCACTTGATCAGTCTGTTGATGATATCCGCGGACCTGATCCCTTCCGCTTCAGCGGCAAAGGAGATCAGGACCCTGTGGCTGAGGACGGGGAGCGCGACCGCCCGCACGTCTTCTTCCGAGGGGGTGAGGCGGCCGTCCAAAGCCGCCCTGGCCTTGGCTCCCAACACCAGATATTGGCTGGCACGGGGTCCGGCGCCCCAGTTGATCATGCTGGCGATCTCCGGCTTGAGCTCCGGGTTTCCGGGACGGGTGAGCCGGGCCAGCTTCACCGCGTATTCCAGCACGTGGGAACTGAGGGGCATGTTGCGGATTGCCGTCTGATATGCCACTATCGTGTTCGCGTCCAGCAGCGGCCGGGGCTCCTCGGTGGGCGCTCCGGTGGTGTTTTGAACTATGGTGAGCTCTTCCTCGAGGGAGGGATAGCCGATGTCGATGTAGAGCATGAACCTGTCGAGCTGGGCTTCCGGCAGGGGATAGGTGCCTTCATGTTCGATGGGGTTCTGAGTGGCCATCACGATGAAGGGAAGCTCCAGAGGCCTGGTGGTGTTGCCGCTGCTCACCTGGTATTCCTGCATCGCCTGCAAGAGAGCGGCCTGGGTTTTGGGCGGGGTGCGGTTGATCTCGTCGGCCAGGATCACATTGGCAAAAATGGGTCCCTTAATATACTGGAATTCCCGGCGTTCACCTCCGCTGAGGGAAACCAGGATGTCCGAGCCGGTGATGTCCGAAGGCATCAGGTCCGGAGTGAACTGGATGCGGCCAAAGGACAGGTTGAGGGCCCTGGCAATGGTCGAGATCAGCAAGGTCTTGGCCAGTCCGGGAACGCCTTCGATGAGCATGTGGCCGTTGGCGAAGAGGCCTATCAACACTTTTTCCACCACGGCGTCCTGGCCCACGATCACCTTTCTGATCTCTGTCAGCAGCTCCTGTTTGGCGTTTTTCAGTTCTTCTATCTTCCGAATCATTTCGTCACTGTTCATATATCTTGTCTCCACGGATTATTGCTTTCAGCACCTGACGCCCGCTCACGGCAATGGACGCGAAGCCGATCACGCCGATGAGGATCGCCGTCAGAACATGCGCGAAGGCCATGATTGCCGACGCGCGGTCTTTTGTCAATGCAAATCCCACCGAGAATATGATGATCATCATCCACTCGTTGCTGCCAAGCTGGGCCGGCGGCTGGGGCAGGGCATAGGAAAGATTGATCAGGGTATAGCCAAAGAGCACCGTCACAAAAGGAAAACTCACGCCAAAAGCCAGAAAGAGCAGATAGAAATAGAGTCCGTCCAATCCCACCCCGATGGCAGTCAGCAGCACCGCGTAGAGCAGTCGGGTCCAATGCTGTTCGAACACGTTCAAACCCTGGATAAAAACGGCTATATAACGGAATACTATCTCTCTCCACTTTTGGGGCAGCCAGGTAAAGAAGAACTGTAAAAACCTTACCACTCCTTCCTTGTGCCACACCGAGAGCAACAAAATGCCCAGGGAGGCGGCGAAAACAAAGCCCAGCAGGATCAGCAGCACCGTCAGCCCTGTGGTGGTCCTGATCCGCAGCAGCGGGACCATCAACAGCACGAAGATGATGCCCAGGGTGTCGAAGGTCTTGTCGATGAAGATCGAGGGCAGGACGTTGAGCATCGGCGTGCCGTGATTGCGCTTCACAAACCAGGCTTTCGCCACCTCTCCGGCGCGGATGGGGATCAGATAATTCACCCAGTTTCCGCCCATGCTGTACAGAAAGCTGCGTCCCAGGGGGATCCTGGCCTGGGTTCTCAGCAGCAGATTCCAGCGCCAGCTGCGGATGAAATAGGCCGAAAGGTAGGCGAGGGCAGCCCAGACCACGAGGTCCGGCCTGACATTGCGAATGCTGAGAAGCACCTCATCAACATTTATGCTGCGCAGCCATAGCCTGATCAGCAGGAGTCCCAGAATGAGTCCTGCGATCAGAAATATCAAGCGCTTGCGGGACAAGGATGCTCTCCCGGCACCGGATCAGCGTTCAAAGACCATCCGGAAATGGTGGGCCCAGATCCGCTTCAAGGCTTCCGGCGCCGTCTTTTCCAGCCACTGGTAGCCCCTCATCCGCTCGGCAAAGCCGGGATCGTCGCCGAAATAGTAATTGAGGATGCTTACATTCTTGCCGTTAGGTTTTCCGGGCCTTTTCTGAGGCTTGAGGGCCAGCGCTCCCGGCAGCCATTTGCGCAGCAGCTCCTCCTTGGTCATGCCGATATCCGGCCAGGGAGGACAGTCGAAGCAACCGGAGGCAGCCAGCTTCCAACCCAGACCCTTGAGGATGCGGATGATGGAGGGGGGATCGATGTTGGCGAGTTTCAGATTGGGATATTTGGCCGCGCTGTAATCCCGCAGTTGCATTTTGAAACCAATCCCCCTCCGGTTGGGAACGCTTATGAAGATCACTTTTGAGGTCACGCGGGAAAGTTCTTTGAGAAAGGCTTTAAGGTCGGGAACGAACCAGAGGGCGGAAAAAGAAAAGCTCAGGTCGAAATTGCCGTCGGGATAATCGAGCTGGCGAAAATCCGGATTGTACCTGGCTTGTAAGGATCTGTCCAATATCCGCCACAGGTCGCGGATTAATTCCAGCCTGTGGGCGTTGTCGTCTTCAACCACCACATCCAAACCTTCGTCCGCCAAGGCGACCAGATTGATCCCGCTGATGCCGGTGAAGCCGAAGGAGGGGCTTTCCAACACGGTCCTCGCCTCGTATGTGGAGGCTGTGTCCAGCAGCAGATCGTTCAGCACGATGCGTTCATATGAGGAGCCCAAACCCTCGTGGGGATTGGCAAAATACTTTTCCCAGGCGTTGATGATCGGTATGGCCATTATTTTCCCAGATAGTCGGAGATCGTAATGCGGATGTCCGGAATGGTGAAGGTGGGGGGGAGGCCCATCAGTTCGTAGGTATCCGCCACCTGGTAGAACCAGGAACGGGAGATCAGCTGAAAGCGGCTCACCCAGAGTTCGTTTTTGATCAGTTTTGCCGCCTGCTCGCCCCAGCGGAAGAAGATCCGGTCCAGCTTGAGTATGGATTTGTAATTGTCTCCCCGGAGTTCGCGGGAGATGAAATTGACCAATTGTTGCAGTTGCACCGGTTCCCGGTCGGCCACATTCAGTGCCAGGCCAGGCTGGTATTCGTTTTGCAGCAGCCAGAGGAAGGCACGGGAGATCGTGTCCACATGGCAGAGGTGGATCCAGACGCGTTTATTGATCAGGGGAAAGCGATTTTTGTGCACCATCTTCACCATCTGGTGGGGGAAGCCGCGGTCTTTGGCCCCGTAGGTGACCGAGGGACGCAAAACGGCAGCTTTGAGGCCCCGGATCACAGCCCGCTGGATCATCTTTTCGCACTCGATCTTGGTGTAGTGGTAAAAGTTGTCCGGATTCCGCTCCGTGTGGTTATTCGCGGGCAATTCCTCCGGGATGGCGCCAAACACTCCCACCGAAGAGCAAAACATGAACTTGGCATCATGCAACAGGCAATGTTCAGCCAGTTGCTGGGTGCAAATGAAATTGGCCCGTAGAAATTCCTGACGGGAGAACTTGCGTCCTCCCCGCAATGCTCCAATGTGCATCACGTCGTCGAAGGCATTCTCTTTTAGATAGGCGTTCAGTTTGGAGATGTCCGAGAGATCGAGCTTAACGATTTCCAATTCCGTGCGGAATGCGGCGTAACGCTCAGGAATGGTTCCCGGACGCACCAAAGCGGTGATCTGACAGTCAGTTTTGGCGGCCAGTATGGCATTCAGAACAGCCCTGCCGATGAGCCCTGTCACACCGGTTATCAAGAGTCGGGGCATCTAACCAAAGATCCTTTGCCAGACCGTTTTCTTCTTTTTGCTATGGTGATAATGGTTGTGATTGGCCTGATGATACACATACTTGTAAGGTACACTCTCATTATTGAGCAGTTTGGCAGGGAAATCCTGGGTCAGCAGCTCAGCCACATCGGCATCCAGCTCAGTCCTGATCAGGTCCACAGCCTTGAAATAGGCCCCGTAAGGCGCTTTGGCATGGTCATCCGAAGCCAGAAAATGAGCCCAGCCGTTGCGCAGGAGAAGCCAGGCTGTCTGGCGGACCTTCTCTCCGTATTGCCCCAGCAGGCTGCCGGCATTGATCTGCATGTAAACATCGCGCCGGATCAGGTCCTTGGCGTCGTGGACATTGTTCATGATGCTCACATATCTTTCCGCGTGGGCCAATACGGGTTTGTAGCCTTTGCGGAGCAGGGGATAGAGGTTTTCGTAGAAATCGGTGGGAAGGCCGTTCATGTCCGATTCCACCAAGATGTAGCGGGTATCTCCCAATCTGAGGTTGTGCTTCTCTATATCGTTTCCGCTGAAAGGGTGGAGATAGATCTCAAAACCAGGATGCAGATTGATCCTGACCTGGTTTTGATCCGCCAGATCCCGCAATTTCCTGAGTTTGGCGTCATAGGCGGGGCGGTCGTAGTGGTAAGTCCCCGGCATGTAATGAGCGGTCAAAAAGGCGTCGGTAATTCCTCCCTCCGCCATCAATTTCAACTGATCAAGAGAACTCTCCGGGGATTTTGAACCATCATCAATCTGGGGCAACAGGTGGCAATGAATATCAATCATCACTCAGGGCAATCGCTCCTTTATCATTTGCACAAACTCCACCAAAACCTCTGTATGCTCAAAAGGACTTATCATGCGTTCACTTTCATCCAAAAACTTTTCCACAGCCACGCGGGTTTTGTCGAAACCAAGAAAGGCCGTGTAACTGCTTTTGGAGACGGGTACGTATTCCTCATCAAAATTCAGCCCGTCACTGCCGCGGTTGTAGTCGGCGCTGATATCGTCGATCATTTGATAGGCCAAACCAAGGTTCAGGGCATAATTATTCATGATCTGCCGGGTGTTTTCCTCCGCCCCGGCAAGCACACAGGCCATGTCCGCGGCCGCCTGCAGCAGGGAGCCCACCTTCTTGGAATCTATATAGCGCAGAGTGTTCAGCTTCATCACCCGGTGTTTGCTTTCCAGAGCCACAGCCTGGCCACCGATCAAGCCGTAGGACCTGGAGCTGGTGGACAGGATCCGGATGCAGGCCAGGGCTTTGGAAGGGGGCATCACATCGCCCAAAACCTGGAATGCGAGGGCATACAGGGCGTCGCCGGCCAGGATCCCGACCGTGTTGTCATATTTGAGGTGCAGCGCTTGCTCCGAGCGTCTCTCAGCCTTGTTCATCAGCATGGGCAGATCGTCGTGAACCAGTGCGGCATTGTGGGCTATCTCAACCGCCGTTGCCGCCTTGACGGCTTCCTGCAAACCCCGGCTTTTCTTCATACCGGTCAGCA
This sequence comes from Candidatus Cloacimonadota bacterium, assembly GCA_017995495.1. Lineage (GTDB taxonomy): Bacteria > Cloacimonadota > Cloacimonadia > Cloacimonadales > Cloacimonadaceae > Syntrophosphaera. Next base: position 29,843 of record JAGOIS010000001.1, on the reverse strand, counting down.
TGTCATACATGGAGACCAACAAGAGCGGACGCCAACGTTTACCCCCGGGGAAAACTGCGTAACGAATTGCCTTCTTGAGTTCCCTGGCCGGTGCCGTCTGAGGTCCCAGATAATGCTTCAGACTGGATTCGATCATTTCCAAACGGGTCTCAAAATACTTCTGTAACAGCAAGTTATACTCCTGATGGCGATTTCTCTTACTTTTATGCCATTATGTTTTTACACGGTCTGAAACAGCCAATATTGTCAAGTGTTTTATTGGCAAACGTAATGAATATTACGGGTCTGGCAAATATCGCCCAGGCCTTGGGTGCTGGCAATATGGCGCGGAGGCAAAGCGTCCCATTTCTGAGAAGGAGAATTCACTATGAATTCCGGGCAAAGCCAGGCTGCACCAGCAAACAGAAGCATGAATCAACATCCTCCTTGATCGTACAAGGATAGTTGATGGAATGGCCAAGCTCAGGTTATGGCCAGGTTCGGGCATCACTTAGCCATCAACAACACCTGGCCGGGGCAGTCAGGATCAGGGAAGAACCGGGGGGTTTATTATTATTTTCTTGACCATCCGGGAAGTTCGCCATATGATGTTCGCGAGGAACAATGAGCAGGACCGGAAAGATCATCGACATCGATTGCCAGTGCGGCTTCAGGCTCTTCCGCTATTACAAGGCCGGGAAGGGAAGGCTGATTAAATTGCTGATCAGCCGTCTGAGTGAAGACAGGGTGGGGCTGGCAGGCGCGCAGACTTTTTCCCGGCCCCTGTGTCCCGGCTGTGGACGTGAACTTGGCATTGTGATGATGATCCACGGCGAGCCGGCGTTGAAACTGAATCAGGGCACGATCAGGGGCGTGAGGGTTTGACCAGGCTGGTTTAAAGCGGCAGGGAGACTCGTTTTCCCGTTTTGGCGGACTGGTAGATGGCTTGGATTATTTCCACAGATTTACGTCCGTCGCGGCCGTCTGTGAAAGGTTTGCCTTTGTTCAGAAGGACGTCCACCACGTTGCGGTAGTAGGGATTGTGGCCGAATCCGTAAACGTTGGGAGGTTGGTAATTGGCGTCTTGAGCGATGCGGTCGTCGTCATCGTAGTCCTCAAATTCCCATTTCTCGATCTTGTTGACAGCCACGCCACCCACTTTCACAATTCCCTTTTCGCCAATGATGGTGATGGAGCCCTCAAAGTTCTTGGGATAGGTGAGCATGGTGACGTTGAGGGTGGCGATGATCCCGGAGCGGAAATGGAGGATGGCGCAGCCAGTGTCCTCAGCCTCGATCCGACGAGCCATGGTGGCAGTATAGGCCATCACACTGTCCACGTTACCCAGCAGCCAGTAAATCGCATCCACATAGTGGCTGGCCTGGTTCATGAAAGCGCCACCGTCGAATTCCCAGGTCCCGCGCCATTTGGCTGCGTCATAATAGTCTTGAGGGCGTTGCCAGAATACATTGGATTGGGCGATGAAGATGCGGCCAAAGCGATTTTTATCGATGGCCTGCTTGAGCAGTTGCATGGTGCTGTTGAGGCGGTTTTGCTTCACCACGAAGAGCTTCACCCGGTTGGCGTCGCATGCCTTGATCAGCCTGTCCGCGCCATCGATATTGATGCCCATCGGTTTTTCGGTGATCACGTTGACCTTGTGTTTGGCCACGTCCGCCCCGATTTGAGGATGCAGCCCGCTGGGGGAGCAGATGCTGACCGCGTCAAGCTGTTCTTTTTCCAGCATTTCCAGATAATCTGTATACCAGTTCTTGATCCCGTATGTCTCTGCGGCAGTACGGGCTTTATCCTCGGCCACGTCCGCGCAGGCCACAAATTCGGCCTCTGGGATCTGGGAGACTGCTTCAAAATGGTTTTTGGAGATACGGCCACATCCGATCAAGCCCAGTCTTACTTTTTTCATTGATCAAACTCCTTGTCTGAGGACTTGTTCATCTGCTCGAATTCAGGGCAGGAAGTTCTCGCTGGTCAAAAATTCTTATTTGTTGCCATCTGTCTGTCCAAGGGAATCCTGTCAATCAAAAAACCATCTGGCAGATTCCGTCTGTTCCAAACTTCAATGGCCGCTTTACCCTGCTGTGCGCTTTCAAGCCCTGCTTTGCTCAGAAACGCACTTGCAGCCAAATTTCTTGACAATTTGGGGAAAGCCAAAATATGGTGGCTTATGCCGGACAAAGCCATGCAGCGGCATCGCCGGCGAGATGAATCAAGGATGGAAATGTCAGAGATAAACCTGAAGCGCAACATCATGGTGAGCGGGAGTTTCCGCGTTATCAACATGGCGATCATGTTTCTCACCAGTATGCTCAGCACGAGGTATCTGGGGGTGGAACTGAAGGGCAAATACAGTTATCTAACCACGTTGGTGGCCTTTGGGTGGTTGTTACTGGACCTGGGGTTAACCAAAACCTATCCCTATATGCTGCGCAAGGACAAGGACAGCCTGAGCGGGATCTACACCTGGAGCATGGTTCTGTTCGCGGCTGATCTGGCTCTGTTCGGGATTCTGGGAATGGTGTTCCTGCCCCTCGTGAACTCACTGTTTTCGTTTGAATTCACCAGCTGGGGCTGGTGGATCTTCATCGCGTTGGTGGTGATCTCCCAGTTGATCAACCAACTCCATATGACTTATCTGGGTTTGGACCAGGTGATGCGAAAATCGATTTGGGAAACAGTCAATCAGGCGCTTATCCTGCTTTTTGTGGCTCTGGCTTTCATCTTTTTAAAGAATGCTGACCGTCTTAACGTGGTGTTGCTCTGCCTGCTCATCCCCATGCTGGCGATCAGTTTTCCCTACGCGGGTAATTTGCTGCAGCACTTCAACTTGAGCAAACTGAAACTCCCCCTCATTTTCAAGAATTATCAGATGGGGCTGAGGGTGTTTTTATCATCCATGTTCATAACCCTGCTGATCCGGGCAGACATTGTGATCCTGAAAAATCTATCCGGCTTTAGCAGCGTTGGGATCTACTCACTTTCCGCCCATATCGTGGATATGCTGCAAATAGCTTCGAACATGGTGGGGGGATTGCTTCTGGTGAAGCTCTCTGATACAGATGATGAAGAGCAGAAATGGATCCTGATGAAAAGGGCGTTCATGCTCTTTTTTGTGTTTCTGGCCGCTGCCAACCTGGTTTTTGCCCTGGCAGGCAAACCGCTGATCAGGATCGTCTATGGGGCAGCATTCGAAAACGCTTACTATTCAACCTTGTGGCTGATCCCCGCCAGCTTTGGCCTCAGTTTCGGTTCGCTGTTCAACACCTATCTCTGGAGCAAAGGTTTCCCGCTGGTGAGCACAGTGATTCCGCTATTGGTTTTACTTCTGAATATTGGGCTGAACTATGCGCTCATCCCCGGGATGGGAATTGCCGGGGCCGCGCTGGCCTCCAGCATAGCCTACTGCCTGTGGTTCCTGATCATCCTGCTATATGAACAGCACTGTAGCGGAGGAAGGATGATGCGCCACCTGGTCCCTCATAGAGAAGACTGGGGCGAAGTTTGGCAAGCCGGGACCGCGAGCCTGGCCAGCATTTTTAAAGGGAGAGCCGGGTGAGGCCCAAACTGCTGATCCTCAGCGGGCTTTACCCTAATCCGGACAATCCGGAGAGGGGTACCTTCGTCAAGCTTCAGGCAGAGGAACTGGCCTGGGAATATGAAGTTAGGGTGATTGCCTGGGATTTCCCTGGTAAAGCTTGCAGCTGGCGCTGGCGGGAAGGTGAGATCGAGGTCGATTACCTGCGATTCAAAACTATGAAGAGCTTTTTTCCCTCCTCCATCCCCGCTTTCAGACTTTACGTGCTGCCACACGTGAAGAGGATTTGCTCACGCTGGAAACCGGACTTGATCCAGGTGCACGATTTCGCCCACCTGCCTGGACCATGGGTGCTGAAAAGCTGGTTGGGCAGGTCAACCATCCCCAAATTCCTGACTTTGCACAACCAGAAAAGCCTGCCTGGTCTGATGAACCATCCCGCCACCAACTTTATCTATGCCACTACCCTGGGCAAAGCGCTTGGCGGCTGGAACTGCATCTTCACCGTCAACCAAGCTTTGGCAACGCAGGCCACGAAGTATGGATCCAAGGTACTTTGCGTTGGCAACGGAGTGAAAGAGGCAGACAGAATGGACAACCCGGTCTTAAGGGAAATCAGGCAGTGGCTGGGAAATGGGGCGACCAAGATCCTTGCTGTGGGAAACCTGATCAAGAGCAAGGGCTTTGACCTGCTTATCCGCTCTGTGAGAGACCTCCGGGATGAAGGACTGAAAGCGCGGGTCCTGATCGTTGGCAGAGGCCCGGAACAGCAGTTTCTGGAAGACCTCGTCAGGGAACTGGGCTTGGAGGGGCAGGTTCGGCTATACGGTCCTCTGCCTCATGGGGAAGTCCGAAGTCTCTATTATGATTTTGATTTGTTTGCCCTGCCCAGCCACAACGAAACTTTTGGCATGGTCTATCTGGAAGCAGCCTGGGCTGGCATTCCCAGCATCGGAGTGAGGGGTCAGGGGATCTGGGGCTTGTTCGATCAAGGCAGCGAAGCCCTCTTCATGGAACCAGGTGATCAGGCCAGCCTTACCGATCTGATGCGCCAGCTGATTATTGACCCCGAATTGAGGAAGAGAATGGGGCGGAACGCCAAAACCAAGTGCGAGCGGGAATTCAGGCTGGAGCGGGTTTTGGCCAAAATGAAGGCCGAATACAAAAGGTCGATGTCATGAAATGTGTCATGCATATACCCTGGCAGTTGACCGACAGCTCCGTGGCAGCCACAGAGATTCGCCCCCGTAAGATGAAAAGGGCATTTGAGGATATTGGCTGCGAGGTGTTCTTCATTTGCGGACGAGCAAGTGACCGAGTGATACAGGTCCGGGAGCTAAAAAAAAGGCTGCGGGCCGGGGAGAAATTCTCCTTTCTGTACAGCGAATCATCGACCCTGCCGATGCAACTTACCGAACCTCATCACCTGCCCACCCATCCCTGGGTGGACGCAAACCTGTTCCGGCTGGCAAAAAGGCACGGAATCCCCAGCGGCCTTTTTTACCGGGATATCTTTTGGGCATTTTCCCAATTTCCCCGGTTTAATGCCGTAAAAACACTTTATACCAATCTCTTCCACCGTTCAGAACTGAGGTGTTACAACCGCTGTTTTGACGTTATGTTCTTCCCTCTGGACGATCCTGCCAAGGTGCGGGAGAAGCTGCATCTTCTCAAGCCCGGTATACCCATATTACCACTTCCCTCAGGAGCGGACATCCATCCTGACCTGAAAGGGGACAGCGGAGACTACTTTGTTTACCTCGGCGGGTGTTGGCCCAACCTGCACGACCTGAAAGTACTTATTCGCGCCTTTGCCATGGTTCCACAATGCCATCTGAAGATCTGCACCCCCAAACTGAGGTGGGAGGAAAACAAGGCTTTTTACCAATCTGGGCTGACTCCCAACATCGAGGTTCTGCATTTGGTGAATTCAGAGGCACAGGAGTTACTCAGCAAGGCCAGATACGCATTCAACTACTTTCCTCCAAGCCCGTATCGCCAATTGGCTGTGCCCTATAAGTTGTTTGAATATGTGGGACACCAGTTGCCTGTCATCTGGAGCGAGCAGGACGCTGCAGCAGGAATTGTGCAAAAGTTAGGCTTGGGTTATGTGCTGAAACACTCCCCGGAAGTACTTGCCGACTGGCTGCGGAACCAGCCATCAGAAGATGAGTACCAAGCCCTTAGGGCTCATATCGGGGAGATCAGACAGCAGCATACCTGGCAAAAAAGGGCTGAAATGGTTCGCGACACTCTGACCAAGGGCAGGCAACTTGGCTAAGATAGTATTCCTGAGCACCACAGTGGACATGGGCGGGGCAGAAACCCTCCTGTTGAACATGGTTGAAGCCCTCAGGGGTGAGCATGAGATTTCAGTGCTCTATTTCAAAGGGAAAGGAACCCTTTTGCCCAATTTCCGGGATCTGGGCAACGAACCCAGAAAACTGAGCCTCAAAACACTTTTGGAGCTTATGGCCGAGTTGCGCAGAAACAATGAAACCATACTGCAAGGCTGGATGTACCATGGCAATCTGCTGGCCAGCTTGATCCATCTGCTCTCAGGCAAGCGGGGGCGTCTGGTTTGGGGGGTGCATCATTCCGCCAGGGCGTACGTTTCCGGGTCTATTTTTGGTGGTGTCAGGCTCAGACTGACTTCTCTCTTCGCCAGGCTGCCGGAGAAAATTGTCTATGTTTCAGAACAGGTCAGACAAGAGCATATTGACTTCGGTTATCCTGAGGGAAACGCCAGCGTGATTCATAACGGGATCGACCCAAAGAGCTTTGTTTTCAACCCCGAATCACGGCTCAATCTGCGGCTGGAGCTTGGCATCGGAGTTGATGATCCAGTATTGGGGGCAGTTGGCCGCTACCATCCCATCAAGGATTACCGGACCTTTTTCCGGGCGGCGGCAAAGCTGCTGGCTGTGCATCCCTCACTGCACGTTGTTGTGGTGGGCAGAGATCTGGAGCTGGGCAGTTTTACCAATCAATTCAAGGGTTTGAGGGAAACTGACCTGAGGCGGATCCATCTGCTGGGAGAGAGGCAGGATGTGCCCCAAATCCTTTGCGCGATGGACGTTTTTGCCCTCAGTTCGCTGTCCGAATCCTTTTCCCTGGCTTTGATCGAAGCACTGGCCACCGCAAGGTGCTGCGTCTGCACGGACGTGATTTTTTTCCAAGACTTCTTTCCAGAGGCGCTGCGCACTTTCAAACCTTATGACGCAGAAGGAATGGCCGGTCAGGTGGAGTATTTTTTGGGTTTGCCGGATTCCGAAAGAGCCAAGCGAGGCAGGGACGCACGGGCTGGAGTTGAAGCTAATTTCACGCTGGATTTGACGATCAAGCGTTATCTGACCTTGTGGGGATTGTCTTGACGGACGAACGGAAGCGGCGGAAGAAGATCATCCAGATTATCGCCAGGTTGAATGTGGGTGGGCCGGCAGTGCACGTTACCATGCTCACCGGGCATTTCAGCAGCGCGGAATGGCAAAGTCAGCTGCTGACAGGGATGCATGGGGCCAATGAGGGTGATATGACCTATCTGGCTGAGCAATATGGCATCAAACCTCTGGTGCTGAAAGGCTTTGGCCGGGAAATATCTCTTTGGAATGACCTAAGGGTTATCCGCCAGCTATACCTCATCATGTGCCACGAAAAACCGGACATCGTTTGCACCCACACCGCCAAAGCTGGCACTTTGGGCAGGCTGGCGGCTGTTATGGCCAGGGTCCCACGCGTCTATCACACCTTTCATGGGCATATCTTTCATGGTTACTTTTCCCCTCTAAAGACCCGGTTCTACATCCTGATGGAAAAGATCCTGGCCCGCATAAGCACTTCCATCATCGCCATATCGGAGCGGCAAAAGCAGGAACTGGTTTCCTATGGGATCACCAAGGCAGACAAGATCCGGGTCATCCCTCTGGGACTGGATTTTTCACGTATGCTCCCCTGCGATCCCGATAGAAGCCTCGCGACCAGGCTGGGGGTTGGCCCCAAAGTCACAACCGTTGCGCTTGTCGGCAGGATAACCGCCATCAAGGCTCCGTCCCTGTTCATCATGGCCGCTCAGGAAGTCTTGAAGCAAAGGAACGACGTGCATTTCCTCATGATAGGGGATGGCGAATTGAAAAACGCTTGCCAGGCCGAGGTGGAAAACTTGGGTTTGCAGCGCCATTTTTCTTTCACGGGTTTCGTGGCGGATCTTAAACTTCTTTACGGTTCGGTGGACATCGTATGCCTGACCTCCGTAAACGAAGGGACCCCCGTGTCGCTGCTGGAAGCCATGGCCTGCGGCAAACTGGTGGTCAGCACGCCCGTGGGCGGAGTGCCTGACTTCGTGACTGATGGAGTAAATGGGTTTCTCTGTCCGGCTGAACCACATGCTTTTGCCGCCAGAATATCAGCCTTTGTGGAGGATCCTGGAAAGTATCAGAACGTGCGGGAACAGGCCTCCCGGGATATTCAGCGGAAATACTCCAGGGAACGTTTGTTTAAAGATTATGAGAGGCTTTTCTCTGAATAATGATTATTGTAACCAACTGTTAAACAAAAGTTGATCCATAGTAACATAAAGCGATAGTTGAGGATATCATGCGTAACTACTTTAATATCAGGCTGATCTTAACGGTTTTACTGCTGTGCCAAGGTGTACTTGCAGCCAAACACTCGGACCAATTCCTGTTGGGAGTGTATTCATCCCTGACCAATGGCAGCAAGGATGACATCCTTATCCAGAAAGCCCTCTGCAGGGATATGCAGACTCTGGGATACAACGCCAGTCTGATGAACACTAATTCTGCCGACAAAGAACTGCCCCGGTTGCTGAGCCTGATGGATGAATTTGGACTCGACTCCATCTTACTGGATTTTGGCTGGGATCCTTCTCTGGATAACGAACAGAGATTTGCCACCTATCCGCTTTCCATCTCCAACTATATGAAGTTTGAGGCGGAGTTTTCCAGCGAAGAGGAAGTGAAGAAAGGCGATGGTGTGGACAGCCAATTCTGGTACGCTGCCAGGAACATGCCACAACAACCCCGCGCCGGCAGACCAGTGGAAATTCCGGAAATGTCCTATGGGTGGGGCTGGGAAGCCACCAGCCGCGTTGACAAAGAGGGATACCTGTTCACGGATTTGCGCTATCGCTGGCCAAACCCAAATGGAGCTTACGTACGCTTTGGAGACGAATTCACCCTGAACAGAGCCAACCCTTCCAGCCTCCAGGATGAAAGCGTATGGGTGAATTACCGTTTCAAGATCAACAGCGTTGTTGTTGGTCTGCTTCCGGACCAGCCCCTGCTCCGTTTCTATGTGGCAGGTTTCGAGCTCTCCGGCGATGGTTTTTCACAGCAGGCAAAGATAGTGAGCCATCTGAACAAGGACAGCAAGAATCCAGAAACGATCTACAGGGCCCAAGATCATGCCAATTCACCCAGCCCTGACGGATTCATGGACATCCAACTAAAAATACCTTATGCAGAGTTGATCGCGGCCAAACTGCTCACAGCCGACACCGATTTGGATCCGGGCACTCCCGATTCAAGGAACAGGCTGCGGCTGATCAATTTCAACCCCAGGGTTTATTGGTATGGAAACTGCGATGTCCAACTTGACTATGTCGAAGTTGAGGACCAAGCCCACCATGACCTGAGGACTAACCATGATTGGTGGGCGGAAAGGATCGTCGGACGAATGCGGAGAGTGATTTCTCAGGCTTCCGGAAATCTTCGTGCCTTCTACACGTGGGACGAGCCACAGCTGGGGCAGTTTGACAGCTTCCGCCTGCTGCAGGATATGGCTGCCAAAGCAGGCACAAAGTTAATGACTGCTGTTTTTGACTATCAGCGGAACAGATATGCTCTTGAACCCAATAAGGGCGTTCGTTACGATCATGTGGATGCTTTTCTCAAGCTGGCGAATCCCAGGATCATATCCCCGGATATTTATCCCATCACTCCAGAGATAGGCTGGAACACGGATGGAAGTGCTGGCAACTCCTTTATCCAAAACGTGTTGGACGACAAAATGCTGAGAGTATACCGCAATTGCAAACTCTACCGTAACAAGGAGCAAGGCAGGGAGTTCCTGCCAATTGTCCAGGTGCTGGGAAACTGGATGAACAAAGGTGGAACAGACCAATGGGTGAGTTGGATCCAGCCACCAACGGCAACCCAAAAGGCCTTGCTTTACCTTCCCCTGTGCTACGGTCCTGATGGCATCATCCATTACAGTTTGAGGAAAGTCCAAAGCCCCGAGGGTTATGGACACAGGGTGATAAGTTATTCCCGGCAGGGTTCACCGAATTATCCATATCCCGAAAGGGATCCGATCGCCTGGCCGGCGGTGGAATCCAGCAACTCGCGCGTGAAGCAATATGGGAGTTTGATTCGTGACCTCACCTGGTTGGAAGCGGAGAGCGTGGGCATCAAGAAGTTCCGAGGCAAAGCCTGGCACAAGACGGCACAACTGAGTTACATCCGGGTGAAGCAGAGCAGAAACGGGGACTATGAAGGATACGTGCAATGCGGGTATTATCAGGACAATGCCGGGAATCCCTGGTTCATGGTTGTTAACAGGCGCGGCAACTACTTCAGGCCAGGTGCCATCTCCAATCCTTCACAGGTGCCGGCGGAACAATTTGGCAGCTACTTTCCGGAAGCAGAGCCCCAGACTCTGGTGTTTAAATTCGACAGCAAAGCAGTTAGAAAATATGGCAGGAAGCTGGCCCTTCACGACCCCGTGGAGAACATCTTGTATGTGGGGAATAAGGGTTTGATAGAGATCAGCATCCCAGCTGGCGAGGGCAGACTACTCAGGCTTGTTGAGCAATAGACTGAGTCGATTGAACATGAATGAACAGGTTGGTCAGACAGCAGATCAATGCAACCAGACTGCGGAGTATACGCGTCAGGCGGATTATAAGCGAGGCGGGATCCATCAGCAATTCCCTTGACTTTGGATGCGTTTTGGAAAAACTGGCGCAGAATTCTGGTTAAAGGTGATATGAACATGGAAAACAGTGATAAGCCCTCAGTGTCAAACTTCATACGCACGATCATCGACCGCGATCTGGCCAGCGGTAAACACACAAAGGTGGTTACCCGCTTCCCGCCGGAACCGAACGGTTATCTGCATATCGGGCATGCCAAGTCCATCTGTCTCAATTTCGGCCTGGCCCGCGATTACGGCGGTGTCTGCCATCTGCGTTTCGACGACACCAACCCCATCAAGGAGGACGTTGAATACGTCGATTCAATCATGGAGGACGTGCGCTGGCTGGGATTCGACTGGCAGGACAAGCTTTTTTATGCCTCGGATTATTTCGATCAACTCTATGAATATGCTGAAATCCTCATTCAGAAAGGGCTGGCCTATGTTTGCGACCTCAGTCAGGAGGAGATCCGCGCCCACCGCGGAACTCTAACCGTCCCTGGCAAGGACAGCCCCTACCGAAACCGCCTTGTGGAAGAGAATCTGGATCTCTTTCGCAGGATGCGTGAAGGCGAATTTGAAGAAGGGACCAAATCCCTGCGGGCCAGGATCGACATGGCCTCTCCGAACCTGAACATGAGAGACCCCGTGATCTACCGCATCAAAAAGGCTGAGCACCACCGCACCGGAGCAAAATGGGTGGTTTATCCCATGTATGACTACACCCACTGCATTTCCGACGCCATCGAAGGCATCACCCACTCCATCTGCACTCTTGAATTTGAAGACCACAGACCCCTCTACGACTGGTTTTTGGATCAGCTGCCAGTTCCCTGCCACCCGCAACAGATAGAATTTGCAAGGCTGAACCTGAGCTACACGGTCATGAGCAAGCGCCGCCTGCTTGAATTGGTTCAGACAGGCACAGTGAGCGGTTGGGACGATCCCCGCATGCCTACCATCGCCGGTATGCGGCGCAGAGGTTTCTCACCCGAAGCGATAAGGGAATTCGCCGACCGCATCGGCGTGGCCAAAGCCAATTCGGTGGTGGATTTTGAATTGCTCCAATTCTGTGTGCGTGAAGATCTGAACAAACGGGCCAACCGTGTGATGGGGGTGTTGGAACCTCTTGAGCTCACCATCGAGAACTATCCCGAGGATAAATTCGAAGAGTTGGAAGCCGACAACAATCCTGAGGATGCCGGCGCGGGCAAGCGTTTGGTGCCCTTCGGCAGGCAGCTCTTCATCGAACGGGGCGATTTTTCTGAACATCCGCCCAAAGGCTGGTTCCGCCTGTCTCCTGGAGCTGAGGTGCGCCTCAAGCACGCTTACTACGTTACTTGCAAGGAAGTGGTCAAAGACGCGGAGGGTAACATCATCCAGATCATCTGCACCCACGATCCCAAGTCCAGGGGAGGTGGGAGTCCTGACGAACGCAAGGTTAAGGGCACCATCCACTGGGTGAGCGCGGCCCACGCCATAGATGCCGAGGTCAGGCTTTACGACCAGCTCTTCACCATCGCCGACTTCTACGACGTGGAAGCAGGCAGGGACTACCGCGATTACCTGAATCCAGAATCGCTGAAGGTACTCACCGGCTGCAAATTGGAACCCTCGCTGGCCCATGCGGCCACTGGGTCCCGATTCCAGTTCATGCGCCAGGGTTATTTCTGCGCGGATGAAGATTCAACACTGGACAAGCCCGTTTTTAACCGTATCGTGACCCTCAAGGACAGCTGGGCTAAACAAGCCAAAAAATAACAGCCTCGCTGGCTTCGGTTTGAAGAGATCGGGGCATGAATATCCGGACAGGATGTTTGCGCACTAATAGAGAGATTTCAGGACTTACCTAGTTCTTGAACTGCTGATTTGCTGCGTGTAGAGTAAAAGATCATTCACCAGTTGATGCACAACTTGACAGCCTTACAGCAGTGTGGTTCTGGATATTTGCCTGCTCCGTTTGGAACAGCGCAAACATTGAATATGCTTCCACACATTTTTTGGCAAAACACAGCCTCCGACCAGATATCGAAGAATATACGCCCGGTAAACCCTGTCCAGAATGGATCGTTAGACTGGCTTATTTGGGGTTGGGCAGGTCAGATTCACCCGGAAGGGGTTTTGTCAGCTCATCCTTGGGTTTCGGCAGGGGCGAGGAGTAGAGGGCGATCCCGCCAAGGGTGCTGAACAGCATCGCGATATCTGTGAGAGTGCTGCCTACAATTATTCCAGCAAAAGATGCTGCAATGATCACAGAACCCAGCAGCCGGGGTTTGGTGGAAAAGGAAAGAAAAGCCAAGATCGTGATCATGATGGCCAGGATCGCTGCCACAATGACAAATCCGGGTGTGGAAGAGAATTCATAGCCCCATAGGTTTCCTATGTCTTTCGAGATCAATGATGCCAGCGCCGCTGCCACCACTATCAGGCCTCCGATCAATGACAATATGCTGCCAAGATATTTCATCAGTTGCTCCAGTTAAAAATTTCATGCCACTAAACTCCATGTCCTCGAAATGTCAACAGAATTTTCTGTCCCTGCCGCATCAGAAAAAAAAATGTGGACAGATTTTCAACCCTGTAAAAGCTGATTCCGAGAGGTAAACATGAAGTACAAAGTGATCCTGATCAAGATCGACCATCGCAGCTCAGAAGCGGCGATCGTGCAAAACATCCTCACTGAATACGGTTGCAACATCAAGGTGCGCCTCGGTTTGCACGAAGTTTCCCATGAATTCTGCGCCAACGACGGACTGGTAGTGCTGGAAGTGGAAGGCGACAAGCGGAAACTGAACACCATCGTTAAAAAACTAAACGCGGTGGAATTCGTCCAAGCCCAGTTGGTCGAAATGTGATCTACTTCCCGATATTTCGGGAAACCGCAGTATCAGGCGCCTGGCAGGTTACCCACACTCGTGTCGATATGAGGATGGGGCTGGTCTGGCGCCTGAATTTTTTCTGCTAAACAAAAAAAGCTTGGAAGCTGATGCCCTGCCTGCCAAGCTGTGATCAATCAAGCCGATGCCAATGCTCTGCACCGTGAGTGGCTCAGGTGCTTAGTTTGGAATCGGTGATCTCGATAAAGCGGGCAAGATTGGGATCCAGCTTTTTTATGTCATCGAGGGTCTGGCGCTGGATGTCCACCTTGGTTGGGGTTTCGCTGGCCAATGGCTCGATCTCCAAGCGGGGTGGCTTGTCGAAGAATTCAGCCAGGATCTTGTGGATTTCTTCCTTATAACCTGAAATGGTTGTATAATTGGTGTTGCCTGGGACTTTAAGAAGCAGCTTGAATCCGTCCTGAACCTCATATTTGGAGGCTTTGAGGGCGATCCCTGAAGCGCCGCTTCCCTTTTTCACCCTTGCCTTGACCTTTTCCCAGATCTTGTCCACGTTTTCCTGCGTGAGTTCCAGTTTGCTGGAGGGAGCGGGTTCGGGCGTTTGCGTGACTTCTTGTTTCTTCTCTTCAGAGGGTTGGGTGACAGCTTTGGCTGCTGGTGCGGCCGCGCGGATCTGAGGTTGGGGCACTGTTCCGGAAGAGAGTTTGGCGATCAATTGCGCCACATCTTCCATCTCATCGAGTTTACAGAGTTTAAGCATCATCAGTTCAAAGATCAGATAGGGGTTTCCGCTGCTTTTGATCTCATTGCGGGTCTGCATCAGCATACTCATTATGTAGAGCAGGTTTTCCCGGCTGAAGATGCCTGCGATCTCGTCGTATAGAGGATATTCCTCGCTGGTGATCTCGCTGGGAGCCACTCCGATCTTACGCAGGATCACGATGCGGATAAATTCCATCTGGTTGTTCAGAAACTCCTGCAGGTCCGCCCCCTCCTCGAAGATCCGCTGCAGGCTATCCAACAGCCCGGAATTGTCCTTGCCGTGGATCAGCCGCATCAGATCACAATAGATCTGGGTGGGGATCAGGCCGAAGATCTCTCGAACTTTATCGATTGTGACCTTGTTTTGGCAGTAGGACAGCACCTGATCGGTGAGCGACAAGGCGTCACGCAGGCTGCCATCGGCCTTGCGGGCTATCATGTGCAGCGCTTCGGAATCGATCTCGATCTTTTCCTCCAGCATCAGTTCTTTTAGCCGCCTGACGATTGAATCGATCGGGATCCGCTTGAAATCGTAGCGCTGGCATCTGGAGATGATGGTGGGGGGCACCTTGAAGGGCTCGGTGGTGGCGAAAATGAAGAGAACGTTCTCCGGCGGCTCCTCCAGGGTTTTCAGCAGCGCGTTGAACGCGCTTTTGGAGAGCATGTGCACTTCGTCGATGATGTAAATCTTCCACGGTGATTGGCTGGGCGCGTAAAGCAGCTCCCTCTGTAGCTCGCGGATATCGTCCACCCCGGTGTTTGAGGCACCGTCGATCTCGATCACGTCGGAGGACGTTCCGGCAGCTATCTCAAGGCAGTTGTGGCACTTGTTGCAGGGGGTCACGGTGGGTCCCTCCACACAGTTGAGGTTTTTGGCCAGGATCCTGGCCATGGAGGTTTTTCCCACTCCCCGCGGCCCTGTGAACAGATAGGCGTGGGCGATGCGGTTGCTGAGGATCGCGTTGTGCAGTATCTCTGTGATATGTTCCTGCGCGTAGACCTCGGTGAAGGTCTGGGGGCGGTATTTTCTGGCAAGTACGATATAGCTCATCTGAACTCCGTCGTCATTCTTTTTCAGCCCCTGCTTTCAGGCAAGCATTTTCTGCTGGACAAATTCCCTGCCCATTTTTTAAAGGAGATATCCGGCTGCAACCGGGACAATCCAACCCAAATGAAGAGCTGTGGAGGTTAATGATGAAACTGGAAGGAAAAGTGGTGATAGCCCAGGGCGGAGGCCCCACGGCTGTGATCAACCAATCCTTGGTGGGCGTGACTCTCGAAGCGAGGAAATTTTCCCAGGTGACGAGGGTTTACGGCGCGCAATATGGAGTTCAGGGAATTGTGGATGAGCAATTCATAGATCTAACCCAGGAAACGACCCACAATCTGGAACAGGTGGCCGACACGCCTTCCTCGGCGCTGCTTTCCACGCGTGACAAACCGGATGAGCAGTACTGCAAGGAGATCTTCCGCGTGCTCAAGGCTCACGATGTCCGCTATTTCTTCTATATAGGCGGCAACGATTCTGCCGATACAGTCCGCATAGTGAACGAACAAGCCAACCTTGCGGATTACGAATTTCGCGCCATCCACATACCCAAAACCATCGACAACGACCTCGTGCTCAGCGATCACACCCCCGGCTACGGTTCCGCCGCCAGATTCGTTGCGTCCGCCTTCACGGGAGTAAACCTGGACAACCGTGCCCTGCCCGGAGTTTACATCGGAGTGGTGATGGGGCGCCATGCCGGGTTTCTCACCGCGGCGGCAGCCTTGGCCCAGAAATATCCCGATGACGGCCCGCATCTGATCTATATGCCTGAAAGGCCCTTCAAACAGGAGAATTTCCTCGCCGACGTCAAGCGCGTTTACAACGAACACGGACGTTGCGTGATCGCGGTTTCCGAAGGAATCGTGGACGAACACGGAACGCCCATGATGACCATATTGACAAACAACACTGAAACCGACGCCCACGGCAATGTACAGCTTTCCGGCACCGGGATGCTGGGTGACCTGCTGGCCGATCTGGTGAAAGATCAGCTCAAGATCAAGCGGGTGCGCTCCGACACCTTTGGCTATCTGCAGCGCTCTTTCATGGGTTGCGTTTCCGATGTGGACCAGCGCGAAGCCCGCGAAGTGGGGGAAAGGGCCGCGCATTACGCCATCTGGTACAATCTGGACGGCTCCATCTCCATCCAGCGCACCGGTTTTTACTCCGTGAACTACCAGCTGGAAAAACTGGCCGACGTTGCCCGCAAGACCCGCCACATGCCTGCTGAATTTATCAATCCAAGCGGCAACGGGGTGACAGACGATTTCAAATACTACCTGCGTCCCCTGCTCGGCTCCGGCTTTGAATCCGCCCACAGGCTGCGGGCTCCCCGGGTGGCAAAATTACTCAAGGGAAACACTTGACATTTACTCATGTGAAAAAAAAGTGGTCAAAAAACAACTACATATATGGAGGAAACCATGACCTTTCAGGAATTCATGGACAAAGTTGCCGCCAAAAATCCGGGACAGCCGGAGTTTTTGCAGGCGGTGAAAGAAGTCGTCGAAACCATTTGGGATGTCTATACAGATAATCCCCGCTTTGTAAAAAACAACATTCTGGAACGCCTGGTCGAGCCGGAGCGCACCATCATGTTCCGCGTGCCCTGGATGGATGACAAGGGTGAAGTTCATGTGCAGCGTGGATATCGGGTGCAGTTCAACAGCGCCATCGGCCCCTACAAGGGCGGCTTGCGTTTCCACCCCAGCGTGAACCTCTCCATCCTCAAGTTCCTCGGTTTCGAACAGATCTTCAAAAACAGCCTCACCACCCTGCCCATGGGCGGCGGCAAGGGCGGTTCGGATTTTGACGCCAAGGGCAAGTCCGACGCCGAAATAATGCGTTTCTGCCAGTCCTTCATGGCCGAACTTTTCCGCCATATCGGTCCGGACACAGACGTCCCCGCTGGCGATATCGGTGTGGGCGGCCGCGAGATCGGCTACCTCTATGGCTATTATAGAAAGCTGGTGAACGAATTCACCGGCGTGCTCACCGGCAAAGGCCGCACCTGGGGCGGAAGCCTCATCCGTCCTGAAGCCACCGGCTTCGGCGTGGTCTATTTCACCGAGGAAATGCTCAAGACCCAGAACAAGAGCTTTGAAGGCCTGCGCGTGGCGCTGTCCGGATTTGGCAACGTAGCCTGGGGCGCCGCTCAGAAGATCAACGAACTGGGCGGCAAGGTCGTCACCCTTTCCGGTCCCGACGGCTACATCTACGATGAAGACGGCGTTTCTGGAGACAAGATCGACTACATGCTCGAACTCCGTGCCTCCAACAACGACCGCGTGATCGATTACGCGGAAGTGTATCCGAAAGCCAAATTCTTCGAAGGCAAGCGTCCCTGGGAAGTTCCGGTGGATGTTGCCATCCCCTGTGCCACCCAGAACGAGTTGGATGTGGAAGACGCCAAGTTGCTCGTCAAGAACGGCTGTTTCTGCGTTACCGAAGCCGCGAATATGCCCAGCACTCCTGCGGCTGTGGAAGTGTTCATGAACGCCAAGATCCTCTTCGCGCCCGGCAAGGCCGCCAATGCCGGCGGTGTGGCCACCAGCGGACTGGAAATGACCCAAAACTCCATGCGCCTGGGATGGGACCGCGATGAAGTGGACGCCCGCCTGCACGTGATCATGAAAAACATCCATGAAGCCTGCCGCGATAACGGCAAACAGGCCGATGGCTATGTGAACTACGTGAAGGGAGCCAACGTCGCTGGTTTCCTCAAAGTTGCCAACGCCATGTGCGATCAGGGACTGATCTAAACCCAAACCTAATCAATACAAGCAAACCCGGCTCTTCCCAGCCGGGTTTTTTCGTAGTCGTTCTGGTCCCAATCGGCCCTGAGCCCCAGCTCACTCACCCCTGGGTCGCCTCCCCTTCAGTTCCCATTGAACCATTGGGAAGTCAGCGGGATGTGAACGGGGGGTGGGTGAGAGAGGGCTCAGGGCGGGATTTGGGGCATTTTGGCACGTCCTAAACTGATTGACCCAAAAACCTGAGGCTCAAGTTCATTTATGGTGGGCTTACAGCCGTCATGCCTTGAGGGTGTTACGCCAGTCGTAGCGCAGCATTCCAATGCTGCGTCCTGGCCCCGCATGATTGGCATCATGCGCTACAGACTGAACAC
>JAGOIS010000001.1:0-11501 GCA_017995495.1 Candidatus Cloacimonadota bacterium | reverse complement strand
CCCCGCATGATTGGCATCATGCGCTACAGACTGAACACACGTGTAGCGCAGCATTCCAATGCTGCGTCCTGGCCCCCCGGATGATTGGCATCATGCGCTACAGACTGAACACCACGTGTAGCGCAGCATTCCAATGCTGCGTCCTGGCCCCCCGCATGATTGGCATCATGCGCTACGTGGTCCGAACATGCCGGGATAACGAAGATCTGGATCCCAACCTTCGCTGGGATGACGGAACTCCAACCCACTCTATCTGAACATGAGCCAAAAATGAACAACCAAGCCGCCTCGCAAGGGGCGGCTTTACTTTGGCTTTTCACCTATTCACAACCCTACAAAATAGCTTGTGAATAGGTTAAGATCATGTGGGACATATAAATAACCCCACCTATTCACAGATTTTCGCTACTCCTTCCCCCCTGCTCCTGCAGCAGGTTTGCCTTAGGGTATATGCTATAATATAAAAATAAAATTATATAATATATAAAATAGGTATAATCAATATATATATCAAGATAACTGCATTAGCATCGGTGGATACGTTTCATTCAAGGCGGGGGGAGTGGAGTAACGATTTTTTGTGAATAGGTGGGCTTAACATACTGTTATGTATGGCTTTAACCTATTCACAAGCTATTTTGAAGAGTTGTGAATAGGTGAATTTGCCCCTGTGTTGCTTCATCCCTCCCCGACCCTCAATGCTCCGCTTATCCCCAAGCCACGCCAGGGTTATGGGCGGATCCAGCCATCGCCTGGACATGAGCCGGACTTTGGCCCGACATCCACGCTCAGGCTGGCCCGTAGCGCAGCATTCCAATGCTGCGTCCTGGCCCCGCATGATTGGCATCATGCGCTAGTGGTCCGAACATGCCGGGATAACTAAGATCTGGATCCCAACCTTCGCTGGGATGACGGCGCGGGGATGACGGAACTCCAACCCACTCTATCTGAACATGAGCCAAACCTGAGCCAAGGAGTACTGAAAATGACCTGCGCGCTTCAGGACGGATACCACCTCTGGTTCCGATCCGGATGAATGTTTTCCCGGTGAAAGAAAACCCCGGCACACAGGGTCCGGGGTTGATCAAGATATAGCCAGAACAGCTCGAAGCTGGCCTGTTGACCTGTTACTTCAATAGCACTATACGGCCGTTGATGAGCCTTCCTGCGCTGGACATCCGATAGTGATAGACTCCGCTGTTCACCAGGTTTCCAAGCCGGTCGGTGCCATCCCAGCTGAGCCCCGCGGTTCCGGTCATGTCGGCTGTGAGTTCGAAACTCTTCACCAATTGTCCGCGGAGGTTGTAGATGGTAAATTCGATCCCGGCGCCAGCCTTGCTCTGGATGCTGATCCCGGTGGAGCTGTTGAAGGGGTTGGGACTCACAACCACAGATATTTCCGCTGGAGCGATCTGGTCATCGTTTGCCACCGGCATGTCCACATTGACAACATTTGAGGGGATTGAAATCATCATGGGATTGTTGAACACGGTGCAGACCCAGTATTCGTGAACACCCACCGCAACGTTGCCATCGGTGTAGGTGAGGGTGCCCGGGTTGGTGATCGTGGTGATGGCGGCTGCATCACGGAAAACGCGGTAACCCACCAATCCCTTGCCGCCAAAGTGTTGGGGAGGATCCCAGGTGAGGACCACGTTGTGCGGAGGAGTGATCTCCGCCTGCAGATTTTGGGGCGGGGGAAGTTCTTCAATGGGGATGGTGTTTGAGCTCATGACAGGGATTCCGGCCATTCCATACTGATCCACCGGTGTGACCTTCACAGCCAGCGGCCAGCCCATATCCAACTCAGTGGTGATGTATTTGATGCCATCAGCCCCGGCTATCTCTTCGGGCTGGTTGTTCATCATCCTGTACCATTGGTAGCCGGAGTTACCTTCGCTGTTGCCGTCCGCGTCGTTGAACTCATAGGTGGCCGTCAGTTCCTGATTCCACACCGGAGGGCCGGTTATCACCACATTGCTGGCTGTGGGCGCGACGTTGTGGAAACCAGTACCGGAAAGGGGGATGCTGATGTTGTTATGATTGTTCAGGTTGCTGGTGATGGTGAGGATGCCAGTGTAATCTTGAGCGGCAGCGGGTGTGAAGGTTACATCCGCAGTGATGGAGGAATTGCCCGGGATTTCGAAGGATTCGATGCTGACGCCAAAGACCGGGTTATCAATGGCAACAGTGCCAAGAGCCGGGGCGGCGAGGTAATTGGAGATCGTGACGGGGATGGTGGCCGATCCGGTCAGATACGTATCCGGGAATTCCAGATATTCGTGCGAGACGGGATAGGCGCCGATCAGGCCGGGCAGGGAATATTTCACACCCTGCAGGATTTCCTTGGAGGTCATGTTCTGCAGGAAGATCACTATTTCGAGGTTGTTCAGAACCCAGGCAGGATTGGGGGTGAAACTCAGATTGACTGATAGGCTGTCCCCTGTGGCCAGGCTGATGGGGGTGCCGTTCTGGTTGGGGACCATCAGGCGGTTCACGTTTTCAAGCGTGGTCTGGTTTTGCCACACCTGGTTGATGTGGGATTCGGTGATAACAGCGTGCAGCTTCACGTTGGTGTTTGCGTCGTCTTCCGGCTTGGCAATTTTCACATCAAAAGCGATCTGGTTGCCCGTCATGCTTCCTGTGGCGCTGAGAGTGTATTTCGAAGGCACGTTCTTGCGCGCGTTGACCTTGGATAAATACTGAGGATACATGGAAGTGGTGGCATTGCCGCCGCTCACAGCATTCAAGCCGTCAAACCAGGCGCAGGGTATGCCGCTTGGGTTGTAAAAGCTGTTGCGGGCGTTGGAATATACGTTGGCGTAATTATCCCCATCATGGTTTTTGATAATGGCGACGGGATGTCCATTCACGAGCAGGTCGTGGCAGCCCATGGCCGCTCCGGGGCAGTATTGGCACCAGGTGCCTGTGGCAACCTCCACCACCACCAGATTGCGCGGTACGGCTGACAACATGGCCAGAAGACCCAGCAACGAGAGAATGATCAAGAGTGTCTGTTTCATCATTTTCATCCTTATTGTTTGTATCCAGTTATAATAAACTTCAGTATGGGCACATAACCGGAGGCCTTGTTTTTTGTCCAGAACAATCAGCGCGCGCTTTCAGATCCTTTTCAGGAAAGGAATTTGGGCACAATGTCGAGAAGCTCTTCCGGGCGATTAACCAGCCAGTCTGGAGAGTGGCCGCGCAGGTTTTGCTCCGAATGCAGGCCCCAGGTCACGCTGACGACCTTCAGCCGGTTGTGGCGCGCGGCTTTGATGTCCCTGACCTCGTCTCCCAAGTATAGTGTCCTGTTCCTTTCCAGCCTGTGTTTGCGGATCTGCGCGCGGATGCTTTTATGCTTGAGGAGGATGCCGTTCGTGCCTTCGAACCAGTCGAAACAATGGACCTGATGGTGTTCCAGCCAGGCCTGCAGGTTTTCAGTGTGGTTGGAGCTGATCAGGGCCAGAGAATAGCCCTCGTCTTTCAGCTTTTGCAGAACGGGGATCACTCCGGGACAGGGTTCCAGATCCGGCACTATCCTGCGGTATTCATGCAAAACCATGGAGATGGCCTTTCCGATCTTATACAGGGGAAAATTGAGCGCCTTGCAGCCCTTGGCGAGAGGCAGGTCGCGGATCTGCTCAAACAATTCAGGGTTGATGGTTTGATAGCCAAAACGCGGGGCGAGGAGATTGATCAATTCCAGGATCTTGGTTATGGAATCGGCGACAGTGCCGTCGAAATCGCAGATCAGGGTGGGTTTCATGTTACGCTGTTCTGACCCCGAGGATCAATTGATAAGCCCGATTCCGGCTGATCCCGAAGCGCTGGGAAACCTCTGCCGCCAGCTCTCTGCTGCTGATCCCGGAAGCTGGAACTCCAGCGATGAAATCCCGGATCTCTGCTTCCGAATATTCGGCCTGGGGTGGGGCAGCCTCGATCAGAACTACAAATTCCCCCTTCTCCGTCGGTTGATGATCCGCCAGGATGTCTTTCAGTCTGGCGCGGATAAATTCCTCGTGGAGTTTGCTGATCTCGCGGGCCAGGCAGACCTCTCGGTCACCGCAGAGCTGATAAATGTCCTGCAAAGTCTGCCTGAGCCGATGGGGTGCTTCATAGAGGACAACTGTGTGGACGCAGGATTTGATCTGCCCGATCCGTTCTTTGCGGTCCTTCTGTTTAAGGGGCAGAAATCCCAGAAAGAGAAAGCTCCCCGTGTCCAGTCCTGAAGCGGTCAGGGCGGGTATCAGGGCTGTCGCCCCGGGCAGGGGGATCACCTTATATCCTGCTTGGATCGCTTCCCGGACCAATAATGTGGCCGGGTCGGAAATCCCCGGGCTGCCGGCATCGGAAACGACAGCGATGTCCTTCCCCTCGGCCAGCCACGCGAGGATTTCCGCCAGGCGCTTTTTTTCGTTGTATTTGTGCAGGCTGATCAGCCTGCTTGGCTTGATCTGGTGTTTGGAGAGCAGGAAACTGGTCTTGCGCGTGTCTTCGGCCGCGATCAGGTCCACTCTGTTCAGAGTATCCAGCGCCCGCAGGGTGATGTCGGCCAGGTTTCCTATCGGCACCGGGACCAGATACAGGCTTCCAGACGGCAATACTGCTCCTAAACCAGTTGCAGCTCTTTTCCCACCTTCACGAAGGCGGCGATCGCCTTGTCCAGGTCCTCGCGGCCGTGGGCAGCGGAAAGCTGAACGCGGATGCGGGCTTTGCCTTTGGGAACCACGGGATAGACGAAACCGATCACGTAGATCCCTTCTTCCAGCAACATGTCCGCCATTTTGATCGCCAGCGGTTCGTCGTAGAGCATCACGGGAACGATGGCAGTGTTGCCTTCCACGATGTCGAAGCCGGCCTTGATCATTTCTGTTCTGAAGTAGCGGGCGTTTTCCCAAACTCTGTCCCGCAGTTCGGTGGACCCGGAAAGCAGTTCGATGACCTTGATGCTGGCGCCCACCACAGCGGGCGCGACCGTATTTGAAAACAGATACGGACGGCTGCGCTGACGGAGAAGCTCGATGATCTCTTTGCGGCCGGAGGTGAAACCGCCGTTCGCGCCTCCCATCGCTTTGCCCAGGGTGCTGGTTACAATATCCACCCGGTCCTGAACGCCAAACTGCTCCGGAGTTCCCCGGCCATGTGGTCCGATGTAACCGGTGGCATGCGAATCATCCACCATCACCAGGGCGTTGTACTTTTCAGCCAGATCGCAGATCTGAGGCAGCTTCGCCATATCCCCGTCCATGGAAAACACGCCGTCGGTGCAGATCAGGCGGTACTTCAGGTCTTTGGCTTCGCTGAGGCATTTTTCCAGCTCTTCCATGTTTGAGTGTTTGTAGCGGAAGCGTTGCGCCTTGCAGAGCCTCACGCCGTCGATGATGGAGGCGTGGTTGAGTTCGTCGGAGATGATCGCGCTCTCTTCATTCAGAAGGGGTTCAAAAACACCGCCGTTGGCGTCGAAGCAGGCAGCGTAGAGGATGGTGTCTTCCGTGCCCAGAAACTCGGATATCTTTTTCTCCAGGTCCTTGTGGATCTGCTGCGTTCCGCAAATGAACCTCACCGACGCGAGGCCGTAGCCCCAGTGATCCATGATGTTCTGGGCTGCCTTCACCACTTCCGGATGGTTGCCCAGCCCCAGATAGTTGTTCGCGCAGAAGTTCATGACGGCCTTGCCGGTGCTCACGCCAATGCTTGCCCCCTGGGGAGTGGTGATGATGCGTTCGCTCTTGTACAATCCCTGCTGTTTCAGTTCCACAAACAGGTTCTGCAGGTCAGTTTTCATTTTGCCAAACATGGCAAACCTCCACAATATTAATGTTCAATGGTTGCTACACTTTTTGGAAGGCGCGATTCAGTCAATAAAAAAAGCTCCCTCTGAGGGGAGCCATTTCTTGGTGCAGAAGGCGGGACTCGAACCCGCACACCCGTTACAGGCACAAGATCCTTAGTCTTGCGTGTCTGCCAAATTCCACCACTTCTGCATCCTAAAACTTGTCATCACTTACCCTGGCTGGGCTTCGCCGGGGTGGTCTGCGCGGGGGCCGTTTTCGCTCCGGAAGGTTGGGCGGGGGTGCCCTGCTTGGCCGAGCCGGTCGTGGCCGGGGGGGTGGTTGTTTCGCCAAACTTTTCCTGCAGGATCTTGGGAGCTTTGGGAGCGGTTACTCTGGTTACCTGCAAGGCCAAAAACAGGCAGGAGATCACAAAGACAACTCCCAGGATCTGGGTCCATTTGCGGAGGAACTTCGAGGCTCCGCTGCCGCCGAACACGTTCATCGCCGCGCCACCCAGGTTGGCATCCAGGCCACCCTTGGAGGTTTGGGATAAGATCACCAGCACCAGCGCGACGCTGATAATTATGTGGATCACCAGGGCAATCGTGTATAAAACCATCTTTCTATCCTTATCTATCTTCAAAAAAGCTATGTTTCGAAACTAAGTTTTGGATACCGCTTTTTTGTCAATCAGAAATTCCTCGCGTTCCTGCTTAACGCTCACCAACATGGCCGCCAGAAGCAGCGCCGCCCCAAGGAAAGAGACTGCCGTAACCCTTTCAGCCAAAAGCAGCCAGCCTCCAAACATGGCAAACACCCCTTCCAGGCAGAGGATCACGCTCGCGACCTGGGGCTGGACTTTTTTTTGGGCGTGGAGCTGGAGCGTGAAGGCCACTCCCACAGACATGATGCCGGCGTAGAAAAGGGGCAGGCCCGCGGCCGGGATCGCTTTCCAGATGCCGGCGGACAAACTGGGTTTGTGCTGAAAGCATCTGTAGATGAAGCTTCCAGCCAGGCTCAGGCCCGCGCAGACGCCGTACTGGATCCAGGCGAGCCGCAGACTGGGATGCGATTTGGTGAGTTTGTCGATCAACTGGACATGCAAGGCCCAGAATACAGCCCCGATCAGCACCAACAGGTTACCCAGGGACGCCTGCAGATCCGGCTTGCCGTTGATCAGGGCCAATCCAGCCAGGCTGAGCAAGATCGCCAGGATGTGCCTTGAGCTTAGTCTCTGCCGCAGGCCCAGTCCGATCAAGGGAACAAATACCACATACAATCCGGTGATGAAGCCCGCGCTTCCTGCTCCGGTCCAGAGCATGCCGGTCTGCTGCAGGCTGGCCGCCAGGAACAGCAAAAACCCCAGGGCCAAGGGGCCTTTCCATGTTTTCGGCCTTGTTCCCCGCTCAGCAATGGCAGCCAATACAGGCTCGTGTCGGCGTTTTCTGGACTTGGTCAGCTGCTCGGCCAGCCACACGCACAGCGCCCCCAGGGCGAAACGCAGCGCGTTGAAAGTGAAGGGATCCAGGCTCTCCATGCCTTTGCGTTGCGCCACAAAGGCAAAGCCCCAGATCGCGGCAGCCAGCAATAACAGCAGCTGGGCAGCCATTCCCTGTTTGGCGGGTCCGGCCTCAGTCTCCACAGATTTTCTTTTTCCGGCTCATAGCCAGGCTGCCAAAACCTCCCACCACGCCCAGATAGTAGCCCAGATCGTATGTCCAGCCAGTGTTAAAGATCTCGTAGATGCGCACATTGCGGTTGAAAAGTTGCCAGATCAAGCTAACCGGAGCGATCCAACCATGCCAGATCCCCATGAAAAAGCCGGCCCGGTTGTCGTCTGAACGGCCATTCACGCCAGGCGCGCAGGAACAAAGCAAACCCAGGCAGAACAACACCAATAACAGCAGAAAGAACCTGTTTCTCATCTGTGACTCCTTATGGAGACATTTTTACCTCCTCCACCAATTTGGTCAAGTGGTAAATCGATAAATAACCAGGTTCATCCGCGGCTCATAGGGCATTCACGTCTGGTGGTCTGAGCGAGTGAGTGGAAATATATCAACAGCAGGGCGAAAAATGTACCCCAAACTGAAAATAAAAGCTTGCCATAAGAATGCTTCCGGCAAATAATGGCTCATATTACTCAAGAAGATGAGGTTAGCGATGCCATATACTCTGCCTGACGGACGCGAGTTGGATTTGGAGCGGGTGATCAGAGTGTCCAAAATCAGGGATGAGGGGATGGACTCCAACTCCATAGAATACAGCAAATTGTCCTTTCACATTTATCTGGTGGATCAGGAAGCGATAGAGGTCTGTCTCCATTATCATTATGCCGATTGGGCCGACCGGAAAAAAAGGCTGAAACAGGTCCGCGATGATCTGCTGGAAGCCCTCCGGGACAACGATCTGAAGGTGGATGACACTTAAGGGCCGGATCATCCCCAAAGCCGGATTTGATATTCCATGTCAGGGGCGGTTGCTGCCACCGGCTGGAACAGGCCGATAACCAAAAACCTTCCTGGGGCTTAGGGAGCCAGCAACTTGATGATGTCGTCGGTGATGCTGATGGTGATCAGGTCCTTGTAGGCGTAGGGTTTTTGAAACTCGATCCCATAGGCATTGATCTTCACCTGTCCGTCCACCCGGTAACTGACCTCGCCGTTGATGGCGCCCCTGGCTATGTTGTATATGGCTTTGAGGTTATTCACCTTGAAGAGCATGGTGCCTTCCCTGGAAAACACCTTTTCGTCGAAGCTTAGCGCTTTGCTCAGATTGCCGGAGCCCGTTTCCGAATTGCCAATGGTTATGGTGGCGGGAAAGTCATCCAGGACGAACTTCAATCCGTAGGGGTTCATCACGATGAAATCCACCAGCACCTGGGTTTCTGTGAGGCCAACCTTGCCCAGATAACTGCGCTTGACCTTGAAAATATCTTCTCCGTCAGCCTTGAACGTGCTCAGCACTTTTTGCAACTGATCCCGGATGTCGATCTCATAGGGTTCCTCAAAGGAGAATTTCTGAGCCGTGCCCAACACTTTCCCCGTGCCAGTTCCGGCTATATACACAAACACCTTCTGGTCGGAATAATTCACCATTCGGACCGTGGGCCGGGTGTCCAGGGTTATCTCGAAATCGAGCGCGTTGGCTTTTCGGCCGGGAATTTCCACAGCCCGGCTGAGGGTGGCAGTGCCGATCTGCTCCCTGTTCTTGTTCAGCAGCTCGATGTCCATGCCGTTCAGTTTCAGTTTATAGCGGTTGGGATTGAGGACACTCAGGGAAAGTTCAAGCCGGATCTTGTCGGGGTCGATGGATACAATCTTAACGTCGTGGACCTGCTCCAGCCTGGGGCTTTTGAACAGAAATTTGCAGGATGTGAGGCCCATCACGGCCAGGCAGGCCAGCAGGCAGTTTAGCGCTCTTCTCATCTTTACCTCATGTTTAATGATCGTTCTTGCGGGGTTATCCGCGGGCCAAGGCCTCCAAAGCGAACCGATCAAGATCCGCGTTTCACTGCCTGATCCCGTGGTCTCGCCTGATCAGCTTTGCCCCGTTTTGCCAGGGGCAACCAGCGGAAAGCCATATCCTCAGTTGCAGCCCTGTCTGGGTATCAGTAATCCGAACCTTTCATTATGGTCAAGTGATTTTTATTGCGGGGTAGGTCCATTAGAACGGCTGGCGAGGATCCAGTCAGAGTCAGCAGGAAAAAATGGTTGACAATATCTTCATTCCAGGTTGATATGGCTTGCGTCGGAACGGCGCGCTTCTGTGGAGAAGGGTAATTAGATTGAAAGTGAGGTCCGGACATGAAACATGGATTGGTGATTTTACTGATCATAGTACTGGCAGGCAACCTCGCGGCCCTGCATTTTGCCCGTTGGAGCACTTCGATGGGCAGCTTCACAGCGGAACTTTACGACCAATGGGTCCCGATCACGGCCAACAACTTCATCTCCCTAGCCACCAGCGGATTCTATAATGATCTCATCTTTCACCGCGTGGTGGCCGGCTTCGTGATCCAGGACGGTTGTCCGTTCGGGACGGGATATGGAGGACCGGGCTACACCATTCCCGACGAGTTCCATCCCAACTTGCACCACGATCAAGCGGGAATCCTGGCCATGGCCCACAGTTCGGCCCCCAATTCCGCCGGCTCGCAGTATTACATCACGCTTGCCCCAACCCCCCATCTGGACGGCAACTATGCCATTTTCGGCAAGGTGGTCCAGGGATTGGATACGGTTTTGGCGATCGGAGAAGTGCCCGTGGATGATGACGACAGGCCTCTGACCCCAGTTATCATAGACACCTTGAGGATCCTGGACCTGGCGGTCATGAACGTGACCCCCTCGGACTCATCCCTGGTGGTTACAGATGTGAACGAACCCCTGATGTTCGTGGTGGAGGCGGAGTATTCCCTGCCCACTCAATTCGCTTGGTTCGTGGATGACGTTGAGGCTTCCGGCCTGGATTTCATCTTTGAGACAGCCATATCCACGCCCGGCAATCACACGGTAACCTGCAGGATCAGCAATCCCGACTGGGATCACGAGATCAACTGGCAGGTTTTGGCGGAGGGGTCTGGGGTGGAGGAACCCACTCCGGCACTCGCGCGCGGCTTGGAGATATCACCCCATCCCCTGCGTGAGGGGGCTTTGATCAAACTTGCCGCGGATACCGGCGGGCCTTTTCGGATCAGCATCTATGACCTCAAGGGAAGATTGCTGATCCAGGCTCCTGAGCTCTTCAAACAAGGTTCCGAGTGGTTTTGGGACGGACGCGACGCCCGGGGCAACCGACTGCCGGCCGGAGTGTACATGATCGGGGCAAGCTCAGAGGCAAAGAGCTTTCTCCGGCGCTGCGTGGTGTTTTAACAGCCCCTCACCCGCTCAGGTTGATCTTGCGCGATCTGAATCCATAGCCCAACACGTCGTAGACGTCGGTGACGATCATGAAGGCGTCGGGATCGATGTCTTTGACGATGTCTGTTAACAGGGGCACCTGGCGGCGGTTGATCACGGTGAAGAGGACCTCTTTTTCCTCTTTTTCATACCCGCCCAGGGCCTTGAAAAAGGTTACGCCCCGGTCAATTTCGGCAAAGATGTCCTCCTTGATCTCATTCACCTTGGGCGAGATCACATAGACGCCTTTGAGATAGGGAAGGCCTTCGGAGGCCAGGTCGGTGATCTTGGTGGTGATGAAGAGGTTGATGTAGCCCCAGATGAGGATCTTGGGGTCTTTGAGCAGGACCGCCACCAGGAGGATGATCCCGCTTTCCACAATGTAATAGCCTGTGCCGATCGAAAGGCCGGCCTTTTGTTTGATGAGGGCCACGGGGATGTCTGTGCCGCCGGTGGAACCGCGTGATTTGAAGATGATCCCCAGTCCCAGACCCAGCACCACGGATCCCGCGATGGCCGAAAGCAGCAGGTCCTCCGGGCCGAGGTAGGCAAAGACCGTCCTGCCCTGAAAGGAAAAAGTATGCTCATTTGCCGCCATAAGCCCCAGCCTGGCCAGGTTTTTGATGTTGACCAGGTCTGTGAAAACTGACGAAAGCAGCATTCCGATCACGGATTTGGCGCCAAAGGACCTGCCAATGAAGATGAAACTGATGACGAACAGCGGAATGTTCAGGATGATCATGGACATTCCAACGGGGATCTTGAAATAGAAATTGATCACCTGGGCCAAGCCGCCCACACCGCCGGGGGCCATGTTGTAGGG
>JAGOIS010000072.1 GCA_017995495.1 Candidatus Cloacimonadota bacterium | reverse complement strand
GCGGCAGCGAAAATCTGCCCATTTACTGCCTGGACATCGGCCGTCCCCAGGCCAGGCGGAACGTGCTGCTGATCGGCCAGCATCACGGCGATGAGGTGCTGGGCCTGGAGGTGGTGCTGGAATGGGCCGAGCAGCTGGCCGTCCAAAACCGCGCGGATAAAAAGATCGATGCCCTTCTGGGTCAATTCCGCTTCTGGATCGTGCCCACCCTCAATCCGGAGGGGCACAGAGTGGTTTCCGCAGGCCTGTGCGCCAATAAACGCAAAAACAACCGCGACACCAATGCCAACGGCAGACTCGACCTTCCCGACGACGGAGTGGACCTCAACCGCAATTATCCGGTTTTCTGGGATGAATTCGCGGACCTGCCGGCAACCCATCAGAACTATAAGGGAACAGAACCCGCTTCCGAGCGGGAGATCCTGGCCATCACCCTGTTGGCGCAGAAACAGCATTTCGACCACGCCATTTTTTACCACAGTTCGCCCTCCGGCGCGCTGAGCGAAAAGATCTTCCTGCCCGCCCTGAACGGCAAAAGCGAGAAACAGGCCCAAGCCTACGCGGAATTGGAGAAATTTGCCCGCGATTATGCCCGCCTGATCCCAAAAGACTATCAGCGCGGAACTTACGAGGTCAGCCCCACTCCCGGCAGCAGGATGGGCAGCGCCCGCAACTACTTTTTCCACATCCACGGCACCCTGGCCTTGCTGGTGGAAATTGGCGGGGTCAATAACGCGGGCGTAAGCGTGATCCATCCGGAAAAGAAAATGCGCGACAAGATCGTGGCCAAACATCTCAAAGCCCTGCGCGAAGTTTGCCACAACCAGATCTGACCGGTTTTTGCCTCGCCCGTGCCGTAAGTGTTACCCATTATATACAGAGGCATACAAGGCCGAATGTACTTGGATCTGGCGGTTGGTTCCGACAAAACGCGAAACCTTGCCGGCTCATCCTTGATCTGGAGCTTGGGCACCTCCCCATAACCACCCGCCCACTTCCCATCTGGCAGACGGGAGGTCGATGGGAGGCGCGCAAGGGCTGGGTGAACTGGGGCTAAGGGCGAAATACCCGCGCTACCGCGGATGAACCTACCGGGGCGAGCCGGGGCAGGAATGGAAGCTTGATCTGATCCTTGCTTAGTTTCCCGCGCTAACTTTGTAAAATTGGAATGGTGACGCCGGAGTGATCTCCCACCAGACGATACCGTCTGAGGGGTCGTAGTCGTAGGCTTTCTCCAGGGGAGTGTAGGTCCCGTATGGATCTGAGGACGCGTAGATCTGATACCAGGCGGCCCCGGCGACCGCGTCCCACTGCAGGATCAGCTCCGGACCGCTTTCCCGGATGCTGGGGTTTTGCGGGATGGAGACGGTTTCCCCGGTGCCGAAAGTGATCAAACGGCCGTAGGTGGTGCCCGCCACGGGTTGCCACACTCCCGGAACCAGCCAGTAGGCAGGGTAGTTGTTGAGATTAATGTCCATAATACCCGATGCCACCAGTTGTGTGCCGAAGTACCACTGCGCGGCACCGATCATTGACTGGAGGATGAATCCGCCGGGACAGGACAGCGTGCTGCCGGGAGCGGTGAGAACGTACTGGTCGGCAACGCCGTTGACATAGCAGTAGGAATTGACGATCGAGCCATAGTTGACAATATCCCCTTCACAGTACAGGGTAAGATAAGGCTCAAGTTCAAATATGGTGGGTAGAAAAAACGGCTCTCTTTCAAATTAAGTGGGTGAAGCTCGTGAGGGCGGCCCAAGGAAAGCCAGGGTCCGGCGCGACGCAGTTAGTCCGGGACCCTATTTATCTGTGGGGAATATATTTAGCGGTGCGATCGCGCGCTCGAAATAGCCATGCACCTTGGCGATCGTGAGGCCGTAGTTGGTGATCGGCACTCCTCGCCTTTGGGCTTCCACGATGCGGCGGGTCATTTCCATTTGGTTGAGCATACAGGCGCCGCAGTGAACGCAGAGGGCGTATTCCTCCAGGTTCGGCGGGAAATCGTGGCCGGCGTAGGTTTCAAATACCAGGTCCTTTTTGGTGTATTCTTTCAGCCAACGGGGAAGCTTCACCCGGCCGATGTCATCCTCTTGAACGTGGTGGGAACAGGCTTCCGCGATCAGAACCCTGTCACCGTCCCTAAGCTTGTCGATCTGGCGGATCCCCTGCGCCAGAATGCCCAGATCGCCCTTATAACGGGCAAAGAGGATGGAAAAGGTGGTGAGTTTCACCCGCGGAGGCAGGTCCCGCACCACGACATCTATGGCCTGGGAATCCGTGATCACAAGGTCCGGGTCTTCTTTCAGAGCCGCCAAAGCCTGTTTGAGTTCAAATTCCCGCACCACCGAAGTCACAGCTCCGCTTTCCAACAGATCGCGCAGCACCTGCACCTGGGGTAGGATCAGCCTGCCCTTCGGAGCGGCGGAATCGATCGGTGTGACCAGGATCACGCGGTCTCCGGGACTGACGATGTCCCTCACCAAAGGTCGGTCCTCCTTGAGATGGGCTGGCGCCAGCGCGATCAGCTTTTCCTTGGCCTCGAGGATGTTCTCCTTTCGGCTGGCGGAGACAGAAACCCAGGTCAGACCGTGCTTCTGGCAATGCTCCAGATTGGCGGGGGCAACGGGGTGGAGGTCGCGTTTGTTGAAAGCCACCAACAGGGGGATCTTCATTTCCCGGACGCGCTCCAGGAAGCTCAACTCATTGCCGGTGAAGGTGTTGCCGTCGTTCACAAAGATGGCCATGTCCGTGCGGAACAGCACGCGATAGGTGGCCTGGACCCGCTTTTCACCCAGCTCGCCGGTGTCGTCAAGGCCGGCGGTGTCGTAAAAGGTCACCGGCCCCAGGGGGAGAAGTTCGTAACGTTTGTCCACCGGGTCGGTGGTGGTGCCGGGGGTGTCCGAAACAATGGCGATCTCCTGATTTGTGAGCGCGTTGATCAGGCTGGATTTGCCGCTGTTGCGGTTTCCCAGCAAAGTGATGATCAGGCGTTCGCCGCGTGGGGTGCTGCTCATGGTTCCTCGTGCAGAGTTTTCTCTTGCCTACAGAATAACCCGGCCGGGTGATTTGTCAAGCTTCGCGCCAATCCGGGAAACGCTCCCAGAGTATTACGCTAATCCGCGTAACGCACACATGCGTAATTATTGCTTGACAGTTTTCATCTGCCGCCCAGATTATGACCAAAGATCAGACAAGCCGGGAGTGACAATGCAAAACCCTTTTCAATACGGCAAGGTGGTGGGCGACCCCTATTTCGCGGACCGGGAAACAGAACTGCGGGATCTGTGTGGAGACGTTCAGGGCAGAAACAATGTGGTCCTCTATTCTCCCCGGCGTTTTGGCAAAACCTCGCTGCTGTTCAAGCTGTCCGGCGTAATGAGGGAGCAGGGTTACAAGGTGCTCTACCTGGATTTTTTCCGGGTAACCTCCCGCCAGGCCTTTATGGACCTCTATTCGAGGGAGGTGCTGATCCAGAGTGGAAAACGCTGGAAATCCACCCTCAAAAAAGTGGGCACCCTGGTAAAAGGAATCAGGCCCCTGATCACCTTGGACCCGGTGGGAAATCCCGGCTTTTCCTTCACCTTTGAGCCGATGCCGCCCAGCCAGCAAACGCTGGAGGGGGTTTTGAACCTGACAGAGAAACTGGACCCGGAACAGAAGTGGCTGGTGATATTTGACGAGTTCCAAGAGATCGGCAAACTCAACGGAGACGGGTTTGAAAACGTCCTGCGCTCCGTGATCCAGCATCACACCCAAACTTCCTACATCTTCTCCGGCAGTAGATACCACATGCTGCTGGATATTTTCAGCCAGCCGGGCAGGCCGTTCTACCAATTTTGCAAGGTCATGCAGCTGGACAAGATAGCTGCTGAGAGCATGGCGGAATACATCAGCGGCCGGTTCCGGGAAACCGGGCTGGAAATATCGCGGGAACTGGCCGACGGCATCATTGCCAGGTCCGACAACATCCCAAATTACGTTCAGTACATTGCCTCTGAGGTATGGCAACTGTCGGTCCAATCCGGAAAAAAGCCGGACGATGCCATGCTGCAGAAAGCCATGGAAAACATGATGGCCAATCTGAACGACTTTTTCCTGCAGATCTGGGACGGGCTCAGCCTGCAGCAAAAAAAGCTGCTGATCGCCATCAGCATTGAAAACTCGAACATTTTTAGCCGGGACTACCACGCCCGCCATCGTTTGGGCGCAGTTTCCAGCACCCAGCGGGCAGCCCAAAACCTGATCCTGCTGCAGTTGTTGAGCAAGCATGACAGTTGCTATGAATTTTGCGATCCCCTCTTTAAACGCTTTGTGCGTACGAGGATAAGCTTCTGACCGGATCGGGGCTGAGACGGCCGGCCGGGATGAATGAAAGGAGAAAAAATGGACGATATCAAGGGAATCCGGACCATAAACCTGCGCGAAAGCGATCTGGCCAAGCTGCGTGAGCTTCTGCGGCACTATTTTCACCAGACCCACAGCATCGACGAAAAGCTCTATGAAAGCCTGGCCGACAACTCCAGCTTCTATCTGCGCGCCGATCCGCTCCGCCATCCCCTGGTTTTCTATCTGGGGCACACTGCGGCTTTTTATATCAACAAACTCATCATCGGCAGGGTGATAGGAGAAAGGATCAATCCTGCCATGGAATCGATGTTTGCCATCGGGGTGGACGAAATGAGCTGGGACGACCTCAACGAAGCTCATTACGACTGGCCTCCCATCCCGGAAGTGCGCAAATACCGCGATCTGGTGAGGGCCAGGGTGGACAAACTCATTTCGGAACTGCCTCTGGACGAGCGCGGCATCACCTGGGAAAGTCCCTGGTGGGGCATCATCATGGGCATCGAGCACCAACGCATCCATCTGGAAACTTCGTCCGTGCTGATCCGCCAACTACCGCTGGAAAGGGTGCGCCAGCTTGATTTTTGGAACGTATGCCCAGATACAGGCGACGCTCCAACCAACGAATTGCTCTCTGTCGCGGGCGGCACTGTCACCCTGGGCAAGGATGACAGCGATCCCTGGTATGGATGGGACAACGAATACGGCTCCGTGACCTTTGTGGTGCAGCCCTTCAAGGCTTCCAAACATCTTGTGTCCAACGCCGAATTTCTGGAGTTCGTAGAAGCCGGCGGATATCAGAAGGAAGAGTTCTGGACCGAGGAAGGATGGTCGTGGCGGTCCTTTCAGAAAGCCACCCTGCCCCGCTTCTGGAGAAAGACTGATGCCGGCTGCAAACTGCGCCTCATGACCAGCGAGATCCCCCTGCCCAAAAACTGGCCGGTGGAGTGCAACTATCTGGAGGCCAAGGCTTTCTGCACCTGGAAAACGAAACAGTCCGGCCGCCCCATTCGCCTGCCCAGCGAAGAGGAGTGGATGCTGCTGAGAGACAGCCGCGTGAAAACCGATCAGCCTCTCTGGGACAAGGCTCCAGGCAACATCAACCTCGAATACTGGGCTTCCCCTTGTCCGGTTGACCGCTTTGCCTGCGGCGATTTTTACGATCTCATCGGCAACGTCTGGCAGTGGACCGAAACCCCCATCCACGCTTTTCCCGGATTCAAGATCCATCCCATCTACGACGACTTTTCCGTGCCCACCTTCGATGGCAGGCACAACCTGATCAAAGGCGGTTCCTGGATTTCCACCGGCAACGAAGCCCTGCGCCATTCCCGCTACGCCTTCCGGCGGCATTTTTACCAGCATGCCGGCTTCCGCTACATCGAAAGCGAGGCTCCTCTGGCAGAGTATGACGAGCCCCACGAATCCGATCCCGCCATCATCATCTGGTGCGACGCCAACTGGGGGGATAATCCCTTGGGAGGGAAGAACTTCGAGTTGCAACTCAGGGACGCGCTCCACCCCTGGATCAGCCCCCTGGAAGGAAAAACCGCCCTGCATCTGGGCTGTAAAACCGGACGCGGAACCTTTGAACTCGCCAGAACCTTCGCCTCGGTGACCGGCCTGGATTTCTCCACCCGGCTGATCCGTTTGGCCACCCGGATGAAGGAAAAGGGCTACATCTGCTATGTCCGCAATGAAGAGGGTGAGATCCAAAGCTACGCGGAAAAATCACTTGCGGATTTTGGCCTGGACGAGATCGCGGCCAGGGTTGAGTTCTGGCAGGCGGACGTATCCAACCTCGCGGCCAGGTTTTCTGGTTTTGATTTCATCCTGGCGGAAAACGCGGTGGAAGGTGCCATCAAGCCAGCCCGGTTTTTACACGAAATCCACAAGCGCCTGAATTCCAAGGGGCTGTTTGCCATCGCCGACAGCTATGCCTGGGATCCCGAAATAACCAGAGCGGAGGACCGGATTGGCGGTTTTCGCAAAGATGGCGAGCCCCTCCCGGCTTTTGAGGGTATCAGCGGCATCCTGAATGAGGAATTTGAACTGCTGGGGGAACCGGTCGAACTGTGGCAAACCCTGAGGATCGAAGCCCGTCGCCACCATCTCAGAAAGGTTCAGCTAAGCATTTGGAAGAAGAGGACTTAATGCCCCGACCAGCTTTGGCGGCTCTGTTTCTGATCACTCTGGCCTGCCTAGGCGCTGAGCAGGTGCAGATCGGCGACGGCGAACTCACCAACAAGCATCTGCCTGTGGAACCCTTTGGCAGATACAATTATTCCCAGCAGTTGTACAGATCTGAGGACATAATGCTGGCAGGAAACATCAGCTCAGTGTCCTTCCAGTATCTCTTTACCACATCCCAGTTTCTCTCCGGCAACCACGACTGGAAGATCTACCTCGGACATACCACCAGGGACAGCCTGGGATCTTGGGAGCCCCTGGACAGTTTGACCCAGGTGTATGACGGTACCCTGCAGGAGTCGGATTTCACCGGCGGGATTCCCGGCCAGGGCTGGCTCAACCTCGATCTGGATTCACTTTTCTATTACAACGGAACCGGCAACCTGATCATCGCCGTGGATGAAAACACCCCTGCTTACAGCTCCAACGCGGACGATTTTCTCTGTTCGCCGGCTGCTGAAGTGCGGGGCATAGTGTTTGTGCACGACGAGATAAACCCCGATCCGGCCGATCCTCCGGAGCCAGAGCCGAACCACTTTTTTGCCCTCAAGGCCTATCCCAACCTCCGGCTGGAGATAGAGCCCTTCAGCTACACGCCCTGGCATCCCCAGCCGCCGGATCAGGGAAGCGGAATTGCTGTCGATGCTGGCTTTCACTGGCAAAGCAATGCCTCCAGCTTTGACCTCTGGCTGGGAACCGGCCCGCAAGCGTTGCAACTCGTCGCGCAGGATCTGGCGGAAAAGGATTGGTTTCCCTCCCAGGATCTGGAGATGCTCACCACCTATCATTGGCAGGTGAGTGCCCAGGAAGGCGAAAATGAATATCCTGGACCCGTGTGGAGTTTCACGACTGCCGGGGAAGGCATCGGAGCGCCCCAAAACCTCGGTGGTTATTTCATTGAAGATCATGTCCAGCTTTCCTGGGAACCGCCTGTGGAGGGAGAGCCCAGCCTCTACCGCGTGATCCGCAATGATACGTTCCTGAACTCCACCGAGGACCCCGGCTATCAGGATTTCGAGGTGAGCCCCGGGCAGGTATGGTATTATTATGTGCTGGCCCAAAACCATCTCGGCGAGGTCTCCGGGCCATCCAACCAAGTTACGGTGCACATACCTGAAATAACCCCAAACCTGATCCTGGGCGAGGATTTCGAGGATATTCAGGCTTTCACCCAAGCGGTGCCC
>JAGOIS010000071.1 GCA_017995495.1 Candidatus Cloacimonadota bacterium | reverse complement strand
TTGTTTGAAGGCGGCCTGAAGATCTATACGACCCTGGATTCCGACATGTCCTCCGCAGCGGATTCCATCTTCAATGGCTACCTGGCCAGGGTGGAGCGCAGCGGCGGATTTCCCCACAGGATCTCCACAGTGCCCAAGGGGGCTCAGGATATCGACACCAAGTACATCCAAGGCGGGCTTGCCTTGCTGGAGAATAAAACCGGCTTCGTGCGGGTGCTGATCGGCGGCCGGAGTTTTGAACACAGCAAATTCAACCGCATCACCCAAGCCAAAAGGCAGCCAGGATCTTCGATCAAACCGATCTATTACACCATTGCGGTAGAGAGGGGCTACCATCCCGCCAAGGTTCTGCGCGACGCGCCGATCACCATCGGCAGCTGGTCACCCCAAAACTCCGGGGGGTCATATCATGGCAACACCCGGATGCGGGTCGCTCTGCAATGGTCCTACAACACCTGGGCGGTCAGATGCGCTCAGGATATTGGGATCGGAGCGATGAACGAAGCTTTCCGCAGATTCGGGCTGAATGTCAAGGCCCAGGATCTCACCGCTGCGCTTGGGGCTTACGAGGTTACCCCCCTGAACCTGATCGCTGCCTATACCACCTTCCCCAATGAGGGGATGCGCACCAATCCGGTCTTTGTGACCAAGGTGGAGGACATGAACGGCAAGATCATCGAGCACGCGGGCACACAGAAATATCGCGTCACCTCTCCCCAGGTGGCGTATTTGATGACCAGCATGTTGCAGACAGTTGCCGAGTCCGGCACCGGAGCCTCCTCCCGCAGCGGATATTATTGGGAAAGCGCGGGGAAAACAGGCACCAGCAATCAGAACAACGATTCCTGGTATATCGGCTTCAACAAGGCCTACACCCTGGGGATCTGGACAGGATTCGACAACCGTAGTCTGAAAGTGGGATCAGCCCTCGCCGCCAGCGTGTGGGGTCCGATCATGACCAAGGCCATCAGGATCGACAACAACGGCCGCAACCCAAAAGCCAACGATTCCCGCTACTCTTTTGTGGAGCCGCCCCGGATATCCCATCTGAGAGTGAATCCCTATACCGGCTTTGTGGTGCGGGGCGGAGGGATCTCCGAGATCTTCATCGAGGGCAACGAACCTGTGGTTTCCCGCGATTCGCTGTCCTACAATTATCCTCCCGGCTACGGCTTCCAGGATCAGTTTGAACAGGATCTCTAAGCCTGCTCGGATCAAGGCCAAAGGTGTGAACCATGATTGTTTTTGACGACCTCAGGACAGCGGCTTTTTACCCGCTTGCCTTCAACCGGAGCGTGGGTGACCTGCGCTGCGGCATCCTCAAACTCCGCCAAAGGCTGCTGCAGTTTTTGGAGGATAGCGACGCAACAGCCATCTGGATCGATCCCATTCTATCCGATGTTTACAGGGAGCGCAAACCGGATTGGTCGGTGAACAAACCCGCCCCGGCCGGGACTTTGCTGGTGAACTCCCGGCTGAAAGTGAGCCAAAGCTCGATCGAAGCCGTCACCGGCCTGCCCGCGGGACACTGCCTGCACCGCGACGATATCATACTGGCAATGCGCGTAAAACAGGAGGTTGATACCCTGCCCACCCTGTCTGAGCTTTCAGCCCAAGGATACACCCTTGTCCCCTCGGTGCTGGACACCTATGAAAATCTCAGCGACATCATCCACGATAACGAACGCCTGCTCCGCTTCGATTTCGAGCACCTGTTTTACGACAATGACAACTACTTTGAAACCGAACTGGGAGTTACAGCCCTCAATCCCTACAACATCTGGATAGGGGAGAAGGTTGAGCTCAAGCCGGGAGTGGTTTTGGACGCGTCCGAAGGTCCCATCGTACTGGACCAGGGGGCGAAGGTGCTGGCCAACGCGGTGATCACGGGTCCGGCCTATATCGGCAAAAAGACTCTGATCAAGGTGGGCGCCAAGATTTACGGCGGCACCTCCATCGGCCCAGTGTGCAAGGTGGGTGGAGAGGTGGAGGGCAGCATCTTTCAGGCCTATTCAAACAAGCAGCATGACGGTTTTCTGGGTCACAGCTTCGTGGGCGAATGGGTCAATATCGGCGCGGATACGAACAACAGCGATCTCAAGAACACCTACCATAACGTGAGCTTCCATTCCTATCTGAGTGGCGCCAAAATAGATTCCGGCACGATGTTTTTGGGCGCCCTGATCGGAGACCACGTGAAGTTTGGCATCAACACCAGCATCAATACAGGCTGCGTGATCGGCATTGGCTCAAATCTCTTTGGGGCGGACCTGATCTCGGATTTTATCCCGGATTTTTCCTGGGGTATGGCGTCCAAACTTGGCAAATACAGCTTTGACAAGTTCTGCGAAACCGCGAGGCTGGTGAAGGCGCGCCGCGAACTGGAATTCTCGCCCGCGGAGGCTGAACTTTTCCGCGTTCTGCATGGGAGATCTGTCGACGGAACAATATCTGGAGTATAAATGCAAGAATACATGGAAGTGGAATTCCGGACCGGACGCCTGGGGTATTACCAGAACCTGCAGAACCTTCCTATAGATCCGGAAGACCTGATCGTCGTTGAAGTGGAGCGGGGCGAAGATATCGCCCAGGTGACCCATCTGAGCATTGGCGGGGATGAGATCG
The DNA here is from genome assembly GCA_017995495.1 of Candidatus Cloacimonadota bacterium. Taxonomy (GTDB): domain Bacteria; phylum Cloacimonadota; class Cloacimonadia; order Cloacimonadales; family Cloacimonadaceae; genus Syntrophosphaera. The sequence continues at coordinate 5,106 of JAGOIS010000071.1, read as the reverse complement.
CGTCCCAACTGCCCCAAACCGGGCGGGTTTACAAGATCAAGCGGGTCGCCACGGACACCGACATCGAGAAACTGCGCAATCTGCCCCTTGAAGAGGAAAAGGCGTCCCAAACCTTCGCCGAGATCCTGCAGCGCTATAGCTTTGAGATGAAGCTGATCGAGACCATCTATCAGTTCGACGGCAACAAACTCACCTTTTTCTTCACCGCCGAGGGCAGGATCGATTTCCGCGTCTTCGTGCGCGAACTGGCCAACGTCTTCCGCACCCGCATCGAACTGCATCAGACCACTGGCAGGGATGAGGCCAAGCGGCTGGGAGGCTTCGGCATGTGCGGACTGCCCTATTGCTGCGGAAATTTCCTCAAACGCTTCAATCAGGTGACCATCAAGATGGCCAAGGACCAGAACCTGGCCGGCAACCTGGCCAAGATCTCCGGACCCTGCGGACGCCTGCTCTGCTGCCTCAATTATGAAGAGGATTTCTATGTGGAGGAATCCTGGGATTATCCCATACCCGGCACCTGCGTTGAATTTGAGGGCAGGCGGATGTACGTGTTCAAAAACGATGTCCTGAACAAGCACGTCCACTTGGCCGACGAGGATCAACGCCTCACCCAGGTTGACCTGGAGGCCTTCTCCAAGCTTAAAGTCCTGTCTGTGCCCGACCTCGAAACATGACGAACAGCCTTTACGGGGTCAGGTCGGAGGACCTGGAAAGCTTTTTTAGCGCCGCTTTCCCGGCATACCGGGTGCGGCAGCTGCTGGGCTGGATCTACAAAAAAACAGTTTTCGACCCTGCCCTGATGACCGATCTCGCGCCGGATTTCAAGGCCGCCCTCACCGACGCCTTTGATCTCTCGCTGCCGGCCATCGCCCAAAAACTCGTTTCCGCGGATGGCAGCGCCAAATTCAGGCTCACCCTGGCCGACAGCGCTCAGATCGAGATGGTGTTGATGCCTCAGGATAAGAAACAGACCCTCTGCGTTTCCACCCAGGTGGGTTGCGCCCGGGCCTGTTCCTTCTGCGCCACCGGCAGGATGAGGAAGAAGCGGAACCTGCGCGCCCACGAGATCGTCGCCCAGATCCTGCTGGCCTTGCGGGAAGCCGATCCTCCCCTCACCAACCTCGTGTTCATGGGCATGGGCGAGCCCCTGGACAACCTGGACAACGTTTTGGACGCCCTGGCCCTGATCCAGCATGAGCGCACCCTGGCTTTCAGTCCCCGCCGCACAACGGTTTCCACCTGCGGGATCGTGCCCGGCATCCAGCGCCTGGCGGACACCGGGGTGAGGGTGAAGCTGGCCGTTTCACTCAATGCTGCGCGTAACGAGATCCGCGACCAACTGATGCCGGTGAACCAAAAGTATCCCCTGCCCGTGCTGAAAAACGCCCTGCTCTATTATCAGCGCCACAGCCCCTTCCGGATCACCTTGGAATACATCCTGATCCCGGAGCTGAACATGTCCAATGCCGACCTCAAGGCCCTGCGGAAATTCTGCGGCGACCTTTCCTGCAAGATCAATTTCATCCCCTTCAATCCCTCTCCCTCCCTGCCATTCAGGGCTCCCACGGAGCCGGAGGTGGAGGAATTCATGGCCCGGGCGCGGGAGCTGCCCCAGGCTGTGATGCTCCGCCGGAGCAAGGGTTCCGATATCAGCGGGGCCTGCGGCCAGTTGGTGGCAGGCGCCGTGAATAAATCAACAGGAGTTTCCCCATGAACAAGATCGAACAAATCGCCCGGCGCCTCTTTGGAGACAATCCACCCTGCAAATGCGGCGGAGCGCACGCGGTCTGCCTTGCTTGCGCCGTCTGCCGGGCGGACAAGCCTGATCAGATCCACGATCCCGCTGCCGGGATCGCCTCCATCATCGACGCCACCCTGCTGCGCGCGGATGCCACCCAGGCGGAGGTCAACGCCCTCTGTGATCTTGCCAACGACCATAAGTGCGCCTCAGTCTGCGTCAATTCCCACTTTTCCCACCCCCTGCAGCTGCGTCTCTCGGCGGCCGTCAAATCCTGCACGGTGATCAATTTCCCCCTCGGCGCCTCCTACACCTACGCCGTGGCCGCGGAAGCCCTGGCTGTGATCAACACCGGCATCGAGGAACTGGACATGTTGCAGAACCTCAGCGCGGTTAAAAGCGGCCACATCCTTCACTCTTACGAACTCATCCGCAATATTGCCGAGCTCTGCCGCAGCAACAAAGTGCTGCTCAAGGTCATCCTGGAAACCTGCTTCCTCTCGGAGGAGGAGATCATCGCCTGCTCGCTCTACGCCAAAAAAGCGGGGGCAGACTTTGTTAAGACCTCCACCGGTTTCGGTTCGGCCGGCGCCACCGTCGAAAACGTCCGCCTGATGCGGGAAACGGTGGGTCCCAAGATCGGGGTGAAGGCCTCTGGAGGCATTCGCACCCATCAGCAGGCCCTGGACATGATCGCGGCCGGAGCCAACCGCATCGGCGCCAGCAGCGTGACCGCCCTGCTCTAAGGTCGCCCATGCAGGTCACCCTCGCCGGCTACAACATCGACAGTTCGCTGATTCGCGCCCTGAACAACCCCTCCGCCACCCCGGAGGTGATTTCCGCCGCCTATGCCCGGATCAGCCGCAGCGAAAAGTCAGTCACGGAACTGCGCGGGGAAGCCCTGGCCGAACTGGCCAAGGCCCGGAGATCAAATCAGACCATTGTTTTTGACTTGGGCCATGCCTCCGTGGCCGAGCACGCGGTTTTCAACTTTGACATCATCGGCATCTCCCGCCTGCTCACCGACAGCCTGGAAACCCTGCGCTTCGCCTCCTTCACGGAAAAATCCCAGCGCTACGTAACCTTTGCCAAAGATTACGTTGTCCCCTCCGAGCTGGACCAGCCCGGATGCCAGGCCCTGAAAGAGATTTACTGCGGGGTGCTGGACTCCCTGTTTGCCGAGTACCAGGCCAGCTTCGAGGCCCTGAAAGAATACCACGCCTCCCGGTCCCCGGAGCTTTCAGCCCAGGACCTCGACGGCAGGGCCAAGGAAGACGCCCGCTACATTCTGCCCCTGGCCACCACCACCCAGCTGGGCATGACCCTCAACGCCCGCAGCCTGGAAAACCTGCTCCGGCGCCTGGTTTCCCATCCGCTGCGGGAAGCCGGCGAACTCTACACAGAGCTGCTGAACCAAGCCCGGGAGGTTTGCCCCTCCCTGGTCCGTTACGTTGAGGCTGAACCTTTCGAGGGAAGTTTCCAGTTGTTGGAGACCGGCACCCCCACTGAAGCTTGGGGAGATGAGGAGCCCCTGCGCCTGGTGGACTCCACTCCGGACGCGGGTGACCGGATCCTTGCCGCCCTGCTCTACGAACAAAGCCAGGCCAGTTGGCAGCGCTGCCGCGAAACCGTCGCCAATTTGGGAGCTGAGGCCAGATCGGAGCTCTGGGAACAGGTCTTTGCCGGGATCCAGCCCTGGAGCAAGATGCCCCGCGCCTTCGAGCTGGTGGATTTCATCCTCGAGCTTAACATCAGTGAAAGCTGCTGGGCCCAGTTCAAACGCCACCGGGTGGGTACCCTGATCAGGCAAAAACGCTCCCTTCCGGCCTTGCCGGTGATTCCTGAACTCATCCGCGCTGTCGGCCGTGAAGAGCGCTGGATGGAACTGCTGAACGGTGCTTCCGACCTCAGGGCGAATCTCACTGCCCGGTCGCCCCATCTGGCAGGTTACGCGCGTACCAACGCGGACAGGGTGAGGGTGTTGGTGAAGATGAACCTCCGCGAAATCTACCATCTGGTGCGGCTTCGCTCAGACGCCCACGCGCAGTGGGAGATCAACCGGCTCTCCCACCGGATCGTGGAACACCTCAAAGCTGTCGCGCCCCAGGCCACGGCCTTCCTCTGCGGTAAAAGCGAGTTCGACGCTTTGCCCGCGGACCGCTCCCGCCAAAAGGATTGACAGATTTCCGTCTGTGAAAATCGATGTTTACTAGCATCCGCGTCCCTGTAGCTCAGCTGGATAGAGTGGCACCCTCCGAAGGTGAAGGTCAGGCGTTCGAATCGCCTCAGGGACGCCACTTTTCCTCATCATGACCACCGATGTAGTGATCACCCTCGCCGGCCTCTCCAAGCAGATCGGCGACAAAGTGATCTTCTCCGGCCTCGATCTGGGCATCCACTCCGGCGACAAGATCGGCTTGGTGGGCGTGAACGGCTGCGGCAAATCCACCCTCCTCAAAGTGCTCGCCTCAGTCATCGAACCCTCCGCCGGCACCCTGGTGATCCGCAGCGGGCTCAAGCTGGGATATCTGCCCCAGGAGGCCCCTGAGACCGCGGATATGGGCGTTTTGGACTATATCCAGCCTCCCTGCCCTTTTGTGCCCGAAAGCGACGAGGAACACCGCTACAAGGCCATGCTCACCGTTCTCGGTCTCACCGATTTTGCCAAACCCCTCGCCCTCCTCTCCGGAGGACAGCGCCGCAAAGCTGATCTGGCCCGCGTTCTGGTGGCCGAACCGGACATTCTCGTGCTCGACGAACCCACCAACCACCTCGACCTTGACGCCATCGAATGGCTGCAGGACCTCCTGGCCGCCACCAAAAAAACCGTCATCTTCGTAACCCACGACCGCTATTTCCTGGATGCCGTCTGCACCCGGGTTCTGGAGATCGCCCACGGCCGCTGCCACATCCATGAGGGCAACTATTCCGCCTACGTGCGCGGCCACCTCATCCGCGCCACCGGGGCCCAGCGCAAGGAAACCCGCCGCCAGGCCCAACTGAAAAAAGAGCTCGACTGGCTGAACCGCGGCGCCAAAGCGCGCGCCACCAAGCCCAAAAACCACGTTGACCGCGTGCGCGAACTGCTTTCCAAGAGCTATCTCATCTCCAACGCCGAGCTCGATATCTCCTTTCAGACGGACCGCCTGGGCAAGACCATCCTCGAACTCCACAAACTGAGCAAAAGCTACGGCTCCCAGGAGCTGTTCACCGATATCGACCACAATTTCCAGCCCCGCGAACGCGTTGGCATCCTGGGCCCCAACGGGTGCGGTAAAACCACTTTGCTCAAGGTCAGCACCGGCGAGGTGGAGCCCGACCTCGGCAGCGTCAAAGTGGGCGTGAACACCCATTTTTCCTACTAC
>JAGOIS010000070.1 GCA_017995495.1 Candidatus Cloacimonadota bacterium | reverse complement strand
AAAGTGCTTCCCGCAGAAAGAGCAGGGCCAAAAGTGAAGCCAAGGCAGGCTTGAGGAAAAAGTACATCGAGGCCGGCCCGGCACCAAGGCGTTTCATGCCCTCAAAGAACATCAGGTAGCTGATCCCGGAAACGATAACCCCCAGATGGAGCATGATCGCCATGGACCGCGATCCCGGGGGAAAGAGCAGCGGTTTGGAGGCCAGGGCGTTGAACATGAAGAGGATGGCCGCGCCGCCGAGGAAGGAAACGCTGTTGGTGAGAGTGTTCCCGTGTTTTTGGATCAGGCGCTTGGTGAGCACAGTATAAAGCCCGAAAGTGAGCGAACTACCCAGCCCGAAAGCCATGCTGAGCGGGAGGTTAAGATATTTGGCGTTGCTCCCCTCCCCTTCTCCCAGGATCAACATCGCGATCCCGCCCAAAGCCAGAGTTAATCCCAAAATCTGGGGCAGGGAGAGCTTTTCCCGCAGGATGAAGAGGGCAAACACGCTCACGAAAAGCGGATTGGAGCTCACCAACACCGCGCTCACAGAAGCTTTGCCATAATAGACGGACGTCTGTAGCAGCAGCATGCTCACGCAGACGTTGAGGATTCCCAGCAGGACCATCTGGCCGAGGTCCGCGGCTTTCACAGCCCGCTTCGAGCCTCTCAAGCCGCTGAGCGCGAACGGCAGGATCACCAGCCCGCCGATCAAAAAACGCCAGGCTGTGAGCGTGTAAGGCGAAACGCCCGGGCCCAGGAATTTGCTGCCCAGCTCGATGGTGGACCAGAACAGGATGGCCAGTAAGCAGAAAAGATGGGATAGGGAACGTGATCGCATAACTACCAAAAAGGCCAGGCGACCCACCGGTGTCTCCGGCCGGCCGCTTGGCCCGGATATCGGTCGCTCAAGGCGACTGGGTTGTAAGTTTATTTCATCAGCACCATTTTACGGGTGGATGAGTATTTTCCTGAGTACATGCGGTAGAGATAGACTCCGCTGCTGACGGGCATACCGTTGTCGTCGCGGCCATCCCACTCCACGCTGTGATAGCCCACGGCTTTGCTGTCCATGTTCCAGGTCTTCACAACCTGGCCTTTCTTATTGTAGATGGTGATCTGCACAGGTTCGGCCTTGGCGGTGTAGAAGGAGATGGTGGTGCTGGGGTTGAAGGGGTTGGGATAATTGCCCACCAACTGCGTGGTGGCAGGGGTGGCATAATCGTCTTCATTGGGCGTGCTGCTCCAATCGGAAAGCGCGCGGGCTGTAACCTGCGGGATCTGATTGAACTGGCTCACCAGCACCCGGATGTTGAAGTTGCCAATGGGGATGGCTTCGCCGATGTAATCCACATCATAGAAAGTGGTGCGGAAAACGATGGTCCCGGTGGCATCCTGCAGGGTGTAATTCTGGCCGCCAGTGAAGGTGCCTGTCTCCACAAAATGGGCGTTGGCGATGCGGACCAGCCTGGCCTGATAGCTACTCAGGTTGGCGTTGATCTGCTCAATGGTGACGGTGGGAGGATAGACCTCGTTGTTGGTGGAGGTGGCGGGGCCCGGATCGGCTTTGGGCGTGAGCTGCAGCATATTGTTATAGAACGCTATGGTGCCCGTCAGCCCGGTGATCCCATCCAGCAAATTATAGTTGGTGGTGATCGCTCCGGCTGTGTCGTCGATCAAGATGCCGGCGTTGGCATCCTGCACATACTTCTGGTTGCGGAAACTCTGTTTGAAGGTAAGGATGACCTCACCAGACACCATGTATACTGTACCGTCTCCGGGAACCTGAGTCCTCAGTTGGGTCATGTTTTGCACCACAACCGGGAAGATGTAGGCTGCCGTGGCCAAGTAGCTGGGGTCGAAGCCATCCGCGTAGGCGATGGCCTTGATGGTGGTGTTGGTGTTCAGCGGGATGGGGCTGCTGTACTGAGTGGAAGTTTGGGTGGGGGTGCTGCCGTCGAGGGTGTAGTAGATGTTCGCGCCGGGTGTGGTTGTACTGATTGTTACTGAGATGGCATGTCCATAAACACCAGCGGGGGGATCGAAGGTTGGGGTGGCGGCGTTTTCGGCTCCACCCGGATCGAAGGTGTGGGAACCCAAGTCGGTGAAGTAGTTCTGCTCATAGACGATCCACTCTGAATTATCAGCATTGGTGCCTGCACTAACTGCCCAATTAAGATTCCCTTGAATTACGCTTGGTTTCCTGACCAGAGTGTGTTCCTTGGTGCCATCAACTACTCCTGCCACAGGCCAGAAGTCGCCAGGATCTTCGCCAATGTTGCCGATTACATCGATATTTGAGGCTGTGGATTCCTTGTAGAGGGCAACCGCATCATCACCATTGTAGTAAGTGACGGTTGAAGTTGCATCTGCAATGGCTAGAATCTCTGCCGCGGCCTCTTGATGTGCAACAATGTACACATCACCGTTGGCCAGAGTGCCCGTCATCTCCAATAAGTTTGTTTCGTGGGGAGTGCTGGAACCATTGTTGTATATGCGTAGTGTATAATCACTCAGGTCCACGGTAGCGCCAGTGCCATTGAAGATCTCAAGGGCCTTGTTGTTTGAACTTCCCTCCACATATTCGGAGAAGAAGAGGTCAGCCGCCTGGGCCGTCATCAGGGAGATGATTGCCAGAAGCAGCAGGGGCAGAAGGGTTCTTTTGATCATGTTTTACCTCACTTGTTGTAAAATCATCTGTGCACAATATAAGAATGATCCGGCCAACAGGATGCTGTCGCTGCGGTCCAAAAACCCGCCGTGACCGGGGATCAGATTCGAACTGTCTTTCACCTGGCTGAAGCGTTTCAACATGCTTTCCGCCACATCGCCAAACTGTCCGACGATACCAGCGGCAAAAGCCAACAGTAATAATACTGCCAGATCGTCATACACCTTGACAAAATATAATATAATTACAATTACGAAGGGGGCAAGCGCTCCGGCAAGGAATCCCTCCATCGACTTGTTGGGACTTGGTTTGACTATGTTTCTATGTTTCCCCCATTTGCTGCCGGTCAGATACGCCAAGGTGTCGGTGAGCCAGATGAGCACCACCAGCCATAACAGGAGGCGGGGCTCCATATACTCCAGACCCAGTCTGGTGCAAAGGGCCGGAAGCGCGCCGGTGTAAACCACGCCGAAAAATTCCAGGGCGGCCTGGGGTACAGCTTTTTGGGCGTCCCAACTTACCAGGGCCTCCACAAAAGCGATCACCAACACCACCCAGAGGGTGGCAAGCTCCCAGCCTGGAATCAAAACCATCTGGGTGAAGACGGCAAAAGCCACCACCATCCAGTGCCAGGGCACGGGATACTTGGCTTGGCGCAGCATGGCGATGTATTCGCAAGAAGCAACGATCACGGCCAGCGAGAAAAAAACGATCAGCCAGGGCCCGCCAAACCAAAGCGCTGCCAGGATCACGGGGATGAAGATCGCCGAGACCAGAACCCTTTTCTGCAGCTCGGTCATTGGTTCTCCACTCCGCCAAATCTGCGTTTGCGGCCTTGGAAATCGATCAAGGCCTCGATGAAGGCCGCTTTGTCAAAATCCGGCCAGAGGGTGTCCGTGATATAGATCTCTGAATATGCCCCCTGCCAGAGCAGGAAGTTCGAGATCCGGCTTTCGCCGCTGGTGCGGATGATCAGGTCCGGATCGGGCTGGCCGGCCGTGTAGAGGTAACGGTTGAAAGTTTCCGGGGTCAGGTTCCTGATCGCGTCCGGGTTGTTGGCGTTTTGTTGAAAGAGGTTCTTGATGCCTTCCACGATCTCGGTGCGGCCTCCGTAGTTGAAGGCCATGTTCACCGTGAGACCGGTGTTGTGGCGGGTGATGGCGGCTATTCCGCGGATCTCGTCCAGATAGGCGGGATCGAGCCGTTCATCGCTGCCGATGATGTTCACATATATGTTTTGTTTGTGGAGCTCGGGGATCTCCTTCACCAGAAATTCCTTGAGCAGCTTCAGCAAACCCTGCACCTCCTCATCCGGGCGGCTCCAGTTTTCGGTGGAAAAAGCGTAGAAGGTGATGTAACCCAGTTTCAGCTCCACTCCAAGTTCCACCACCTGGCGGACCGCTTTGGCCCCGGCGCGGTGTCCATACATGCGCGGACGCCTTTTTTTGGCGGCCCAGCGTCCGTTGCCGTCCATGATGATGCCCACATGGGCGGGCAGGCGGTTCTGGTCAAGCTGGGGCAGGAGTTTATGGTAATTCAAAGTGTTCTCACTGCAGACGTTGCCGCGCCTTATACTTTAGCCAGGCGTAGATGAAGCCATCCAGATCGCCGTCCATCACCCGGTCCACCGTTCCCACCTCATACTTGGTGCGGAGGTCCTTCACCATCTGGTAGGGCTGGAACACGTAGGATCGGATCTGGTTGCCCCAGCCGATATCGGTTTTGCCAGCCTCTTCTATTTTCTTTTCGGCTTCACGTTGATCCTCGTAGAATTGGTAAAGCCTGGAACGCAGGATGGCCATGGCCTTTTCGCGGTTTTGGATCTGGGAGCGTTCGTTCTGGCAGGAAACCACGATCCCGGTGGGCAGGTGGGTGATGCGGACCGCGGAGTCGGTGGTGTTAACATGCTGTCCGCCGGCGCCGCTGGAACGGTAGGTGTCGATCTTGAGGTCTTTGGCGTCGATCTCCACCTCGATGTCGTTATCAAACTCGGGATAGACATAAACCGAGGCAAAAGAGGTCTGTCGCTTGCCCTGGGCGTTGAAGGGTGAAATGCGCACAAGACGGTGAATGCCGATCTCGGCCTTGAGCATGCCGTAGGCGTAGCTGCCGCCAATCTCCACGCTCACGCTTTTCAACCCCGCTTCCTCGCCGGGCAACGAATCGATGATGGTGGCGGTGAATCTGTTTTGTTCAGCCCAGCGGGTGTACATGCGCAGCAGCATTTCGGCCCAATCCTGCGCTTCAGTGCCGCCAGCCCCGGCGTGGATGGTGAGGAGGGCATTTTCGAGGTCGTATTTCTCGTTCAGGTAACACTCGATCTCGGCCTTTTCGATGAACTGCCTTTGGGCTGGCAGTTCTGCCACAGCCTCGGCCAGCAGGTTGGGGTTGGGGTCCTCGTCCAGCAGCAGTTGATAAGCTTCCAGATCCCCCCTCAGCGATTCCAGGGCCTTGATATGGGCGATCTCTTCATTCACCTGGCTGAGCTGCCGGGTTACCTTTCTGGCCTTGGCCTGATCGTTCCAGAAGTCCGGAGAGTTTATCTGGTCCTGCAGCATGGCTGACTGGTCTTGCTTCTGCTCCAGGTCAAAGTAACCTCCGGATCTCTGATATCTGGGAGATCAGAGCGTTGGCTTCCTTGCGGTAATCTGTATATTCCATTGAATTGACACCTGCTTCTGTCTGGATAAAAAATCTGTCGTGTCAGTGAATCTCAGCAGGCGATTTTTGTCAAATCATTTATTGGAGTCCAGAAATCTGTTGACAGATTGAAGCGCTTCCATAAAAAAAACCCGTTTCCAAAACAAGCATGGAATTCACCCAAACCACGACTTATACTGAGGTAACGAATATGATTCCAATCTTATGGTACCTGGCCCCCGTGGGGGCGGTTCTGGCGCTGATCTTCGCGGCGATTTTCTTTCAGCAGGTGAAAAAGGCCAATCCCGGCAACGCCCGGATGGTTGAGATAGCCTCCTACGTTCGCGAAGGTGCCTTTGCCTATCTGAAACAGCAATACAGAGGAGTGGCTTTTTTCTTTCTGGGGGCCTTCATAGTGTTTCTTTTCATGGCACAGGTGCTGCACGTGCTGCACTGGTTGGTGCCGTTTGCCTTTCTCACCGGCGGTTTTTTCAGCGCGCTGGCTGGTTATGTGGGCATGAACATGGCCACCCTGGCTTCGAACAGAACCGCCCAGGCCTGTTCTGAAAGCCTCAACAAAGGGCTCAAGATCGCCTTCCGCGGCGGCGCCGTGATGGGCCTCACCGTGGTGGGCCTTGCTTTGATCGACATCTCCGCCTGGTTCTTCATTCTGAACAAAGCCGGCTTACCCCTGCACACGATCACTGTGGTGATGCTTAGTTTCGGCATGGGCGCCTCCACCCAGGCCCTCTTTGCCAGGCTGGGAGGCGGCATCTTCACCAAAGCCGCCGATGTGGGCGCGGACCTGGTGGGGAAGGTGGAAGCCGAGATCCCGGAAGACGACGTGCGTAATCCCGCCACCATAGCCGATAACGTTGGTGACAACGTGGGCGACGTGGCCGGCATGGGCGCCGACCTCTATGAAAGCTACGCGGGTTCGATCCTGGCCACCGCGGCTTTGGGTCTGAGCGCAGTTACCACCCTGGGACCGCAGTTCGCGAGCCAAAGCATCAACTTTGTGATAGCTCCGATGGTGCTGGCCGGGGTGGGGGCACTGCTCTCCATCCTGGGTGTGTTTATGGTGAGCACCAAGGAAAATGCCGGACCCAAGGAACTGATGTTCGCCCTCAATAAAAGTGTGTACGGCTCCTCCATCCTGATCGCCATAGCGTCCTTCTTCATCACCCGTGCACTTTTACCCCCGGATTACTGGTTCGGCACCTTCATCTCCACGGTGATCGGCCTCATCTGCGGCATCCTGATCGGCCTCTTCACTGAGCATGACACCTCCCACAGCTACAATCCCACGCGAAACATAGCTTCGCAGGGCAGCTACGGGCCGGCGACCGTGATCCTGGAAGGGATCGCCGTGGGGATGCGCTCCACTGTTGGTCCGGTGCTGACCATTGTGGCGGGAATCCTGATCGCCTTCATCTGCAGCCACGGCTTCCAATCCATCGAAATTGGGCTTTACGGCATCGGCTTTGGCGCCGTGGGCATGCTGGCCACCCTGGGAGTGACCCTGGCCATGGACGCGTTTGGACCCATCGCGGACAACGCTGGAGGCAACGCCCAGATGTCGCACCTGCCAGACAGAGTGCGGGAAATGACCGACAACCTGGACAGTGTGGGCAACACCACCGCGGCCACCGGTAAGGGCTTCGCGATTGGTTCCGCCGCGCTCACAGCCATGGCCTTGCTGGCAGCCTATCTGGAAGAGGTGCGGGCCGGGTTGGTAATGGCGGGGGACAAGGCAGGCCAGTATCTTTTCATGACCATCAATTATGGCAAGGACATGGTCGAGCAGGTGAAGGTGGATAACGCCACCGTGAGCGATTTTATCAACTTCTACCAGATCCATGTGCTCAATCCCAAGTTTCTGCTGGGCATTTTCATCGGAGGTATGGTGGTCTTTGTCTTCGCCGCCCTCACCATCAAGGCCGTGGGTAAAGCGGCGGGGATGATGGTGGCAGAGGTCAGGCGCCAGTTCCACGAAATTCCCGGCATCATGGAGGGAACAGGCAGGCCGGATTATTCCAGTTGCGTGAAGATCGCCACCATCGGCGCCCAACATCAGATGCTCCTTCCGGCTTTGGTTGGGATCGTAACCCCCATCCTAACTGGCATGGTCTTCGGAGTAGCCGGTGTGCTGGGTGTCCTGGCCGGAGCCATGGTCAGCGGGTTTGTGCTGGCCGTCATGCTCAACAATTCCGGGGGCGCCTGGGACAATGCCAAGAAATTCGTGGAGACAGGGGAACACGGAGGCAAATCCTCGTCGGTGCATAAGGCCACCGTGGTCGGCGACACTGTCGGCGATCCTTTCAAGGATACCGCCGGCCCCTGCATTAACATCCTCATCAAACTGATGAGCATGGTCTCCATTGTCTTTGCCGGCCTCATTGTGAACTATTCCCTGCATGTGGAGACCATCCAACCGCCCTTCTCAAGGC
>JAGOIS010000069.1 GCA_017995495.1 Candidatus Cloacimonadota bacterium | reverse complement strand
GGCCCGGACCGTGGCCTGCCAGTCAACAACCGTCAGTTCATGAAAGCATTATCCAGTGTGATGCAGGGGAAGGGGCCCTGGAATGACACGGGGTCGGGTTTTATTGAACCTCCAGATAGAGCGATGGCTGCACCCTTACACTCTTACACGACTTCTGCCCTGCCCCTGTGAGGAAAACAGCAGGGGATTTTTGGGCACAAAAAAAATGGCTCCGGAAGAGGGATTCGAACCCCCGACCTAGTGGTTAACAGCCACCCGCTCTACCGCTGAGCTATTCCGGAACTCATTGTGAGAGGCAAAATCCGTGAGGGCGGAATTCTGTCAATGAAAAATTGAGCATCGCGAGGGTAGCAATCTGGGGAGGGCTGGGCCAGGCAGGGAAAAGGCAACAAATACAGGAGCGGCGTGAGGTCAGAAATCCTGCATAGTCAGGCTCCGGTCATGTTTTGTGCCGAGAGCGGTGGAAGGTGGATCCCGTATTGCGAGGACAGCCATGCTCTCACCTGGCAGAAAAACAGGCGTTTGAGTTCAGCCCAGGCAAGCCTGTCCAGTTCTCCGCTCCATTCATCCATGAAGGTCTTTTTGAATTCGATGGCCAGGCAGATAAGCCGGTCAGGATAGGTTGAGTTCAGCCAGCGGGACATGTGTCCGCCGGTGAATTTGACGTCTTGCCTGCAATCCAGCGGGCTGCCCCGGTGGATCTGACCGTCCAGAAGCCGGCACAGTGCCTCTGTTTCTTGATAACGCGCGTGGCCGAGGTTGCTTCTGCCGATGATGATGTCCGGATTGGAGATTTGGGGATCGGGTTCCGCGTTGGGCCCGCCGCGGCGGTGATTGTAGCTGTGCAGATCCAGAACCACCAGCCGGGGATGCAGCTGGAGCAGGCAATCGATCTGATATCGGAGCAGGCGGTACCAGGAGGCGTGATCCTCGCGCAGCCTGTCCAGAAGCGGCTGCGGAACCGTTTCCGTTCTAACCGGCAGGCCCCAGCAATCCTCCGGCTTCAGATAGACCGCCTTTTCCGGGGCGCGGTTCAAATCGACAAGGAAACGGGAACTTTCCACAACCATGTGATTGGGAAAAAGCGCGGCCATTTCACCCGTGAATGGATCTTCCTCGCGCTGGCGGCCGGCAGCGTCGATCCCGCAGATCTCCAGCATTTCCGCCGGCATCTGATGCCCGTTGTGGATCGCCGTGGCCAGCAGGGGCAGGCTTGCATCCCCGATGTTCACCGAGGATGTCAGCATCGGCCAAAACTCAATTTGGAATTCAGAAGCCGCTCCGCGGCACGCCCGCATCAAAGCTGAAAGGCTCGTCTGAACGGTGATCCACCAGGTTGGATTCCACCGTGGCCCCCAGTTCTGACCCCCCGCCTTTTTTGAAGGTGTTGAGCAGTGTGACCGACTGGTTTTCCAGCCAGGGGAAATCAAAATGGTCGCCCTGCTCCCAATAGGTGTAGTCTGTGGGCATGTCCAGCCAGTAAGCGCGGACCTCAGTGTTGGTGAAAGCCCTGTAGTATCCGGTGTTGTAGAGCACTCCATTGCCGGGAATGGTGATCTCGTCAGTGGTCTGGGAACTCAGCCCGTGATTCACATACAGGGGCCGCAGGTCGTGCTGCCCGGTATTGCGCATCTTGAGGAAGAAAAGGTCTGCCGCGGTGATCAAATAGGTGGTGTAGGATTCGCCGCTGATGTCTCTCGTCCGCTCCCATTCCACTGTCAGGCCGATCGGGGCGCCGGAGTTGCTCGAGCCGGTGGTTTCGGCTTCGTATCTGTATGTCTGGTCGTCTCTTTCGATGCTGAAAGTGACTGTTTCCCCAGGAGCGATGACCTTGGTGCCGTAGCCATCAACGGAGATGTTAATATCGGTGTAAAGCATATTCTTGAATTTCGCCAGAAACGGCGGCCGGACCGGATGCATGTGGCATGAGGCCAGTAATATGAGTGCCGGCAGGCACAGCAGCATGATCTTGCGCATTTTGAACTCCTTGGCAACCGGGTATTCAAGCCGGTCCTATAATCAGGACTGCGGCTCCAGCTTCCACACTATTATACCTCCCGCCAGGGAAAATCCTGTAACGATTTTCAGCCGGCCTGAGAATTGTATTTGGCCAGATAGGCGAAGGCGGTTTCTTTGGCCAAATTCCTGATCCTGCCTATGTAGGCGGCCCTTTCGGTGACGCTGATCACACCGCGGGCGTCCAGCAGGTTGAAGGTGTGGGAACAGCGGAGAAGATTGTCGTAGGCAGGGAAAACCAGCTTTTTTTCCAGCAGTTCCAGGCATTCTTTTTCGTAATCTTGGAAAAGGTCAAACAGCAGGGCGGTGTCGGCCGCGTTGAAGTTATAATCAGAGTATTCCTGCTCGCGGGGGAAATAGTGGTCTCCGTAGAGCATGGTATCATTCCAGCGTAAGTAGCGATAGTCGTCCACGTCCTGGATGTACATGGCGAGTCGCTCCAGACCGTAGGTGAGCTCCACGCTCACGGGAAAGCAGTCGATGCCCGCAACCTGTTGGAAATAGGTGAATTGACTGATCTCCATGCCGTCCAGCCAGACCTCCCAGCCCAGGCCCCAGGCGCCGAGGGTGGGCGATTCCCAATCGTCCTCAACAAAGCGGACGTCGTGTTTGGCGATCTCGATGCCGATGGCTTCCAGGCTTTTCAAATAGAGGTTTTGGATGTTGTCCGGGCTGGGTTTGATGACCACTTGGAACTGGTAATAGTGCTGCAGCCGGTTGGGATTTTCACCATAACGTCCGTCCTTGGGACGGCGGCAGGGTTGGGAGTAGGCCACGGAGCTGGGTTTTGGGCCCAGGGCGCCAAAAAAGGTGGCCGGATGAAAGGTTCCTGCCCCCATCTCAATATCGTACGGTTGCATCAACGCGCAGCCCTGGGCGGCCCAGTAGGTTTGCAGGGTGAGGATGATATCCTGAAAGTTCATTCATTGTCTCCACGCAGATGGCGGCAGGCGCTTTTGATCTCGACCAGCGACGAACGCAGGCCTTTTAGCAGGTTTTTCACGTCCCCGGAAGGTTGCTGTCCCTCTGCCGGCAAAGCCGACGGGGTTGAGGAAGCTCGCGCGGCGCGGCGCTCCTCCTTCAGTTTCTGGCGCGCTCCCTCGATCGTGTAGCGCTGGTTGTGCAGCATATTCTGGATCCGGCGCAGCAGTTCGATGTTTTCCTGAGAATACTTGCGGATGCGGCCTTCCTCCCGGCGCGGGCGCAGAAAGCTGAATTCGCTTTCCCAGTAACGGATCACATAGGGTTTTTCACCCAGCAGGTTGCTGACCTCGCCAATGGTGTAGAAATATTTCCTCATTGGGTGCCTCTCTGTTTTTTGAGCCGGGCGATGAGGACAAGAATGGCCGCGATCGCCACGAACAAAAAGGGATAGTTGTAGATCCTGCGGATCAGGGGAATTATCGGGGTGGTGTAAAGCGGGGCGGTGAGGTTGGCCACCTCCAGGAGTTTGGTCTGCCCCAGGAATCTCCCCTTGGGATCAACGATCAGGGAGATGCCGGTGTTGGCGCTGCGGTAGATCTGGATCCTGTTTTCCACCGCGCGGAAGCGGGACATCATGGCGTGCAGCCAGGGGCCGTAGGATGTGCCAAACCAAGCGTCGTTGGTGATGTTCACCAGGTAATCGCATTTGTTGAAATCGCCGTTGAGGGAGTCACGCGGGATGGCCATGCGGTGAAAGATCCCTGGGAAGGCCAGCTCGTAGCAGATGGAGGGCGAAAAACGCCTGCCACGGCTCTCATACCAGGCCAGATCGGTGCCAAATTCCCAGTTTGCCTGCCCCAGATTAACTTTCCAGAGGAAGGGAAACAGATGCAGCCAGAGCATGCGTTCGCCCACTGGGACCAGGATGTTCTTGAAATACATGGAGTTGTGGAAATTGGTGGCCGTGAAGAGCGAGGCAGCGTTGTAACTGCGCATCCCCACTGGATGGGCCGGATCGTAGATGTAGTGCTGGAACCCAGTGAAGATGTCCACGCCGGTGCTGTCGATGATGGCATGCAGGTCGTTGCGTTTCCGGATATCCCGGTCAAGTTCCGCCACCATCGCCCCCTCCGGCCAGATCACTGTTTGGGCCGAATCCGCAGCCGCCCTGCCGGTAAGTTCGCGGAACACTTCCAAGGACTTGTCATATTGTTCCCGGTTCCACTTGACATCCTGCTGGATGGAAGGCTGCATCACGAAAATGCCCGCGTCCTCTTTCTTCAGTTCCAGATCATGCAGGCAATGCCAGCCATATCCGACCCAGGCGGCGAAGATCAGCGCGATCCCCGCCAGCGCCAAAACCTGCCTCTTTCCGAACGCTTCCGGGTGTCCCGCAGTTGATCTGTTCCGGCCCGGAAGCCATTTCTGCCAGCTGTGCCAGAGTTGGTACAGTAAAACGTTGATGCAGAGGATAAGGGCGGAAAGACCAACAGTGCCGATCAGATCCGCCGCTTGAATGAGTACGCCATATTCCGCCAGCGAATAGGCGTGGTTGAACCAGGGAAAGCGGGTCTCACCGAAATTTTGGATGAACTCAAAGGTGATGAGGATGCTCACGAACCCCAGCCAGCGCCAGCGCGGCAAGGCGCGGAAGATCCGGTTGATGCCGTAAAACACCAGATAATAAGCAAATACGTAGACCAAGGTCACGCCCAGCAAGGCCGCCGGGGTAACGTAAACAAGCCAGTAGAATAGAAGCGAACAGTAGACCACGGACATCACAAAGCCCATGCGCAGGAGCTCGCGGGAGCTGGCCCTTCCGCGCTCGAAGACCCACAGCAAAGGCAACCAGGCGAAAAAGACCAGCCAGCCCAGATGCAGGGGCAATCGTGACATCGCCAGCAGCAGCGCGCTCAGAAAGGTGAGCAGCAGGTTATTCCGCTTCATCGCTGCTTCTCGCATAACCCAATCGTCCCAGCCAGATCATCTGTTCCCACAAAACTGTCACCAGATTGCCCTGCACGTTCAGAGACAGGAGGGCCTGCCCGGATCCAGCGCCACTTTCCGGTTTGTGGGCGCTGAAATACGCGCCGGACCTGTCCAGCGCCGCGATCTGAGGCAATGTGGCCAGATGCTGGCCCAGAAGCACAAAGACGCGCGTGCTTCCCTTCTCCAGATTGTGGGCCCAGAGGTAATCCTTGTTGCAGTCCAGATTCACCGGCCGGTCCAGTTCAAACCGCCCAAAGCGGTTGAATTCCCTGCCGTCGAGGGGTGAATAGCAGATTATTTCCGAGGGCGCCGCGTCATATACGAAAAGGGTGCCGTCCGGCGCGACGCAAAATAGCTCAGGCTGGCTGAGGTCGTCAAATTTGAGCTCGGATATGAACATCCCCCCGGAGGAGAATTTCTTCAGCAGTTTCCGCGCTGAATCCAAAGCCAGCAGACCGCCGTCCGTATCCACTCCTATGTCGCTCAGGCGCTGGAAGTTGGCTTTTCCGAAACCCAGCCCGCCAATGCTGTTCACCCGGACGCCATCCACAAAAATGTCGATCTCCTGGCTCTCTCGGCCAAGGGCATAAACGGTATTTCCCCGCGTATCGCTCACCGCCTTGGCATATGGGCGCGGAACCGGGAAGGCTTGGAAGCTGTCCAGCCTGCCCGTGCTTTCTTTCAAGGCCGCCTTGTTCTCGCTGCAGCCGGCCAGGATGAGGGCGGCCCAAAACGCTGCCGAAATGATCTGTATTGCTCTGGACATCCTGGTTCCTTAACTGGTGATCAGATGAATGTCCCGGAGTTTGCCCTGGATGCTGGCCTTGGTGCCAAAGCGGTTGTATTCCAAGGTGTAGGCGATGTCCAGTTGGGAATTCTTTTTCAGCAGGCTGAGGTAGTCGCCGAGATTATAGCCGATCAGGTCCAGCACCACGCCGTCCTTCACCACTTTCAGTTTCAGGTGGTTGCGGCCCACCGTGTAAGGATATCCGGCCACCAGCACATTCCGTGTCATCAGCAGCGGACGGTGGTTTTCCGGTCCGAAAGGCGCGAAACGTTCGATCCAGTCGAGCAAAAAGTTGCTGATATCGTAAAGCTCGATCTCGCGGTCGATCTCCAGGGGCAGGTTGACCTGCTGCGTTTGCAGATGTTCCGAAACATGGCGGGAGAGTTCATTTTCGAAGCGGTCGATGTATTCCTGCAGGATAGTGAAGCCCACCGCGTATTTGTGCCCGCCGAAGCTGTGCAGGTTGTGGCCGATGGCGCGCAGGGCCCCGAAGAGGTCAAAATCCGCCACACTGCGCCCGGAACCGCTGCCAAAGCCTTCCTTGAAGGAGATCATGATCACCGGGCGGGAATATTTCTCCACCAGTTTGGAGGCCACGATCCCGATCACGCCTGGATGCCAGTCGTCGGAGGAGACAACGATGCAGGGCGCGGCACTGATGTCCTTGTATTTCTTCTCGATGATGTCGCAGGCCTCGTGAAAGGTTTTCTGGTCTTCCTGCTGCCGCAGGGAGTTTTGCTGTTCGATGATCTCGGCCAGTTCCAGGCTGTGGTCCCTGTCCCGGGAAATCAACAGTTCCACCGCCACGGAAGCCGATCCCATGCGGCCCGCGGCGTTGATCCGCGGCGCGATGCCAAACACAATGTCCGATGCGTCCATGGTTTTGGTGTTAAGCCCTGCGATCTGCGCCAGAGCATTCAAACCCAGGTTTTTCTTTTCCACCAGATGTTGCAGCCCGATGTGGGCAAAAACTCGGTTCTCGCCTGTGAGGGGTACGATGTCCGCGATGGTGCCCACAGCCACCAGATCCATGTATTTGAGGGTGTTTTCGTCGGTTTCGATGCCCCGGCGGCTGTAAATGGCCATCAGCAGTTTGTAAGCCACGCCCACTCCGGCCAGATGGGCAAAGGGATAGGGGCAGTCCGGAAGCTTGGGATTGATGATGGCAAAGGCATTGGGCAGTTCTTCCTTGGGATTGTGGTGGTCGGTGATGATGATCTCCATGCCGCGGGAATTGATCGCTTCGATCTCGTCGAGGGCATTCACGCCGCAATCCACGCTGATGATCAGCCCGGTGCCGCTTTCCTTGATCTGGTCGAGACTGCCCAGGGAAAGGCCGTAACCGTCGATCATGCGGTGCGGGATGTAGAAATCGATCAGCGCGCCCAAACGCTGCAAACCCAGATAGAGCAAGGTGGTGGCGGTGGTTCCGTCCACGTCGTAATCCCCGTAGATGGTGATCCTTTCACCCCGGTCGATCGCGCTCAGGATGCGGTCCACGGCCTTGCCCATGTCCGGAAAGAGGAAAGGATCATGCTGATGCCCCAGCTGGGGTTGGAAGAAATCCTCGATCTGATCCGGCGTGTCAAGCCCTTTGCGGAAAAGAAGCTCGGCCACCAGCCGCGGACACTTCAGCCGCTCTGTGAGGGCCTTGATCTGCTGCCGTTGCTCTGGGGAAAACTCCCCCTGCAGCAGCCATTCCTTCTGCATATAGCCACCTTTATCTTAATCTGTTGCCTGCCTATTGTTTAAGCCTCGTTTGTTCAAGCTCAGGATTGAGAAATCCAGCCCACCGGAACGCCAATTAAGGAGTTCCAGAATACTTGGCGCAACTTTGAGCGGGAGTTCAATCTTGTAAAGGAAAAAGTTAGGATCTCTTTCAAACCGGGTGGGTAAAGCCCGTGAGGGCTTCTTACTGTGAGCTCCCATAACCACTTGCTTGGGAAAGAGAACCAAAAGGTCTTTCCCCGCCTGCCGCGTCATCTGTTCCTCAAGGCCCGCTTGACCGGTTCTGCCGCGCCTCCCGCGTAAT
>JAGOIS010000068.1 GCA_017995495.1 Candidatus Cloacimonadota bacterium | reverse complement strand
GTTCATGAGCGACGTGCAGCGGTTTCCCACCGCATACGACCTGGAGGTGCTGCAGCATCTGAAACAGGTGCGCACGCCCCAGATCGCCGTGTTCAACAAGCTGGACCTCAATCCCGGCGTGGACCGGAACCAGTTCCAAAGCCAGCTTCCGGATTCCTTTTCGGCCTCACTGTTCATTTCCGCTGCCACGGGCGAAGGCATCCCCGAATTGCTGGGAACCCTGCTGCGCTTCATCCCCTTCGGCGAGCCCTTCTACCAGGAGGACCAGCTTTCCGACCTGCCGCTGCGCTTCTTCGCCCAGGAAGTGATCCGCGAGGGCATTTTCCGCCAGTTCGCCCAGGAGATCCCCTACGCCACGGCAGTGCTGATCGAGAAATACAGCGAAGAGGCCAACAGGGTGGTGATCGACGCCGTCATCTGGCTGGAGCGGCAAAGCCAAAAACCCATCATCATCGGCAAACGCGGCGCCAACCTCAGCCGCATTCGCGAACACGCCGAAACCCAGCTCTCCGCCTTTCTGGATACCACCGTGCAGGTGCACCTGTGGGTGAAGATCAAGCCCGGCTGGCGAAAAAAATCAACCGCCTTGAAGGAACTGGGTTTCGATTGAGAAGCCTGGCCCCGAAATTCTGTTGACACAAATCATCACTCGTCAAACATAGTTTCCCAAGCGAATCAGGCTAAGTTTTTGTTTTTCCAAATTACTCAACGTGTGGAGATTATGCGCGAACAGAATGTAGATGTGGCCACTCTGGCAGTGGACATCGGGAACACCAACATCACCTGCGGGATCTACCAAAGCGACACGCTGGCTTGGTTCGCCAGGTTCTTCAGCGCGCCCAACCGCACCGCGGATGAATATTTCTCCCTGCTCAAGCCTCTGCTGCAGGATTTCAGCCTGGATTCGATCGCCTCGGTCGCCCTGGCCAGCGTGGTTCCGGAGCTCACCCGCGTCTGGCAACACCTCTTCCAGAAGTACCTGCGCGCCGATGTTTGGGAATTGACCGCGCTCAGCGTGCCCGGACTCAGCTACTTGATTCCCGCTCCCTCCTTCATCGGGGCGGACCTGGTGGCCAATGCCTACGGAGCCTGGCAAAAGTACGGCTCCTCCTGCATCATCCTGGATCTGGGCACCGCCACCAAAGTGCAGTTCGTCACCGGGGAGGGCTGTTTCGCGGGAACCGCCATAGCTCCCGGACTCAAGACCGGGGCGGACCAGCTCTTTGACAAGGCGGCCCTGCTTTCCCCGATTGAGCTCACCGCGCCACCCGTGCTGCTGGGCACCAACACCCGAGACGCCCTGCTTTCCGGGATCGTGCAGGGGCACGCCTTCATGCTGGAAAACTATGTGCAAAGGGTCAAACTCCATTATTTTGACCACCAGGACATCCGCACCATCCTGACCGGCGGGATAGCCGACCTGATCAAGCCTCTGATCCCCTCCGCCGAGCTTGTGGACAAGACCCTCACCCTGGACGGCATCCACCTGGCCTGGAAAAACCGCCGCTGATCCCCACCGCATGAGAAGATTCTCCACGCTGCTCCTGTTCCTCCTGGCTTTGGCGGGGCTCTTCGCGGCGTCTGAATTCCATCCCCAGCTCTGGCTGCAGGGATACCAACCGCTGGTCTACAACACCATCGATGTCTACAAGATCTACAAAGGCCATAATTTCCTTAAACAAAACCCCTATTTGATCAGCACCTTCGCGCCCACCCAGGATGAGCTGATCGACTTTGCCAACCAAAAACTGGTGCTCACCACCAAGATCGGCGACCACGAACTCGCCCCGGGCGTCACCCTGTCCTTCGACAGCTATTTTCGCCATATGCAGCAAAAAGCCTTTCGCAAGCTGATGTTTGAGAAATACCGCACTGAGGCCAGCCAGACCCAGATCACCAACGTGGGACTCATCAAGGAATACGTGCTGGAGCTTCCCACCATCGCCATGCCCAAATCCGTCCAGGCTGTTTTGGGCTCTTCGGCGGGAAAACTCAATCTGGACGGCACCGAGAAGGTCACGATCGAAGTGGGCAGCACCAAACGCAAGAATGTGGCGATCTACGAGTCCGACAAAGCCAGCCAGTTCGACCTGAACATGGAGCAGGAAACCAATCTCCGCCTCACCGGAACCATTGGCGAAAAGATCGACGTCAACCTCAAATACAACAGCAAACAGGACGAACAGATCTTCGACCCCAACAACATCAGCATCAAATACCGCGGGGACGAGGACGAGCTGATCCAGACCATTGAGGGCGGAAACATCACCCTGGCCCTGGCCGGTTCCCGCTACATCAGCTATTCCACGGCGTCCCAGGGGCTCTTTGGCGTCACTTCCAAGCTCAAGTTCAAAAATCTGGACCTCACCCTCATCGCCAGCACGGAGGAAGGCCAGAAGAACACCCAGAACTACGTTGGCACAAGCCAGGCGGACTCCACGGTCTTCCGCAGCCGCGACTACGCGCCCCGCACCATGTACTATCTGGAAGACCCCTACGAACTTTTCGATCTCTACACTCAGAGCGATGTCTCCAACGCGGTGCCCCAGAGTTGGGTGAACAACGCCGTCAAAACCGATCCCACGGGCGCCTGGATCATCAAAAATCCCAATTTGCTCCCCGCCAACGGCACCGTCCGCGTCTATATGGATGACGCCAACGCCAGCAACAACGTGGCCGCGGCGGTGGGGGAGACCATCTATTTCAGCGAGTCCGACTTTTACACCCCCTACTATGATGAACTGATCGAGGGTACGGACTTCGTAACCGATTACACCGCCGGCATCATCCGCCTGAACAAGACCATCGACCGCCGCTTCACCCTCGCCGTCCGCTACGTTCGCCGCGATGGAGTTCCCCAGCCCCTGAACAGCAACGATGAAGACGGGATCCTCCACGCCAAGGTGATCCGCCGCCGCAACCAGGAATACGATCCCAGCGATCCCAACAACGTTTGGCAACACCAGATGCGCAACGTTTACAGCATGAACAAGAGCAACATCAAAAACGACGGCTTCACGCTCAATGTGTACACGATGAACGTTGACCTCACCCGCAATTTCCTGGTGCCGGATTCCCTGTCCACTCCCAACATCGTAACCTACACAGACTTCCTGCGCATGGACAGCACCGGCGACGGCCTCATCAACGGGGATGACAACACGGTGAACCTCACCACCGGCCTTGTCATGATCCCCTTCATCGAACCCTTCAAGCCGCTGGGCGACGGCGTGATCTACACCGACGAAGGTGAGGGCGTCAGCTATCTGGACATCAACTTCTACATGTCCGTCAAAGGCAAGATCGGCCGCGAATCCGTGGACCTCGCCCAGGGCGGCATCCTCAAGGGCAGCGTGATCGTGAAGGTGAACAGTTTTGAGCAGAAGGAGAACATCGATTACATCGTGGATTACGATTTTGGCCGGATCACCTTCCTCACCTCCACCGGCAAGGATCCGGACGCCAAGATCGAGATCGAATATGAGTATCGCAGCGCCTTCGAGGTTTCCAGCAAATCCCTCGCCGGTGTGCGGGCGGACTGGAATCTGACGGACTGGGCGAAGCTTGGCGGAACCTTCATCTATCGCTCGGAAAACGTTGCCGACCGCCGTCCCCGCGTGGGTAACGAGAACATCGAAATGTATATGGCGGATGTGGACGGCACCCTCACCTTCAAACCGGCGTTCATCACCCGCTGGCTGAACGCTTTGCCGCTCATCCAAACCACAGCCGAAAGCCGCGTCACCCTCTCAGGTGAAGTGGCCTACACCATTCCCAATGTCTACGGCGACCCCACCGAAAAGCGGAAAGAGGCCTACCTGGACGACATGGAAGCCATCATGGATTTCTATCCCATGGGCGTCACCATCGGCTCCTGGAGCCAGGCCAGCAGGCCTTTCAACAGCTCTCTCGCCCGGGGCCGCACCAACTGGTACAACCCCAAAAACGTCCGCCGCGAGCAGGTGGAGGATCCCTCCACCCTCACCGACGCCGAAAAAAGGGAGTTTGTCACCGTGCTGGCCCTGAAGGTTTTTCCCGCCAATCTGGGCATACCCAATTCCGATATCTGGAGCTGGGGCGGGGTGATGAAATACATCGGCAACCAGCTGGATTTCTCGCAGAAAAAGTACATCGAACTGATGGTGAAGGTGGTGGGCGCCGACAGCGGGCCTCAGCCCAGTCCCATTCTCAGGATCGATCTGGGTGACATCAACGAGGATTTCTATTCCGAGTTCGGCGGCCTCAACGTTCTCAACTCCGAAGACCGCAACATGGACGGGGTGTTGACCTTGGAAGAGGACACCGGGCTGGACGGTGTCTTCAATGGCGGGCCGGGGGCGGATCCCAACGATGTGGCCGGCAACGAGATCGACCAATACGGTGATTATCCCCGCATCAACGGCACCGAAGGCAACCGCGTCCTCGACACCGAAGACCTGGACGGAAACGGGGTTTTGAACACGCTGGACAGGTATTTCAGCTATTCCTTCGCCCTCTCGGATTCCACCTACCTGCAGAACGTCAATCAGGATGGCTGGCGCCTTTACCGCATTCCCATCACCGACCCCAACATCTACGAGCTGGTGAGCAACTCTTCCGCGGGCGTGAACCCCAATTTGAAAAAGATCTCCTTCGGCCGCCTGATCATGGAAACAAACCTGCCCGCCAAGATCCTCATCTACGACTTCAATGTGGTGGGAAACAAGTGGGAGGACTTCCTGGTCCGCAACCTGGAAAACCAGATCATTTCTCCGGTTCTGCTCAACACTTACAACACCACCTATCTCTCCGGGATCGTTAACAACCAGAAAAACAGCTCCCACTACGTTTCGCCCGAGGGCACCTATTACGTGGAGTTGCGCCGCGAATCCAGCGAATCGGCGCTGACCCTGGCCGTGGAAAACTTGCAGCCGGGCCACCAGGCCCTGCTCCGCCAGCGCCTCTTTGACCCCTACAGCCTCCTTTCCTACAACAAGATCAAGTTCTGGGTCTATCCCGAGGCCCGGGAGGGCAACCCGCTGCATCCGGATTCCGTGGATGTGGTGTTCCGCGCGGGCGCCGACAGCCTGAACTACTATCAGATCCGCCAGCGGG
Organism: Candidatus Cloacimonadota bacterium; assembly: GCA_017995495.1. Taxonomy (GTDB): domain Bacteria; phylum Cloacimonadota; class Cloacimonadia; order Cloacimonadales; family Cloacimonadaceae; genus Syntrophosphaera. The sequence goes on along the minus strand of JAGOIS010000068.1, from coordinate 2,812 downwards.
TGCCGGTGCTCCCGTATCTGGCGAAAATGGAGCGGGAAGCCTGGATCGAGCTGGTTTACGATCTCCAAACGATGACCTCGCTCAAGGAGGAGTTTCCGGACGAGATCAGCGGCGAGATCATCCAAGGCAACACGGTTTACAGTTTCCGCGGAACGCCCACGCTCACCAACACCCGGGACATCTATTTTGGCGTGTATTCCCCCCTCGACCTGCCGGCCCCCACACCTTACAACGGCACCCTCTACATCAACGACCTGAGGGTGGCCGAGCCCTATGAGGACATCGGTGTGGCCAGAAGGGTTTCCCTGAACACGGTGTGGGCGGACCTGAGCACCCTGGACGTCGATTACGAGGAAAAAAGCGAAAATTTCAACACCAGCATCCAGCGCGGCCGCGCCAACACCTTCACCAGCTCCAAAACCCTCAACATTAACAACCGCTATTTCCTGAACAAGCTCTTTCCCAACTCCTGGGGACTGGACATTCCCATCAGCCTCACCCGCAATTACACCCTCGGCATTCCCCGGTTTCAGGCCAACTCCGACCTGCTTCGCGCCAACATTGAAGATCCGGAGGCCAAAAACCGCCAGCGCAACGAATCCCTGACCTACTCAGCCGATTTCGGCTTCAGCCAGAGGACCGCCCCCAAATACAGGATCCTGCTCTACACCATCTACCGCACCTCGCTCAGCGGAAGGATCGAAAAATCCTACCGCTTCACACCCACCGCGGCGGACACCACCCTGAGCTGGCGCGGGACCCTGAACTACAACCTCGGTTTCCCCAGCGACAAGGTGAGCTTCAAGCTCTTCAAGGATTACCGCCTGGGCTTCTTTCCCACCACCTTCAACAACAGCTTCACCATCAACAATGCCGAGCCCCAGAGCTGGAACTGGGAGCGCCGGGAGGGGGTGTACGGCTGGTTTCCCCGCGCCCAGACCGTGCCCACCCGGATCTTCACCACCGACACCAACGTGAGCTGGGGCCTCACTTCAGACATTGCCCTCTCCCTGCGGCTGAACTCCGAGCGCGATCTCATCCAGCAGATCTTCTGGAAAAACTTCAACATCGGAAAACTCACCAAATACACCCAGGATATCGGATTGAACTACAATCCCAACTTTTTGCGCAATCTCTTCAGCTTCACGGTGAGCGGCACCTCGCGGTTCAGCGAACAGCAGCGCAAATACTACCGCAACACCAGCTCCGGCCAGTTGCCGTATTTCGAGAGCGACGGCAACTCCAACCGCACCGTGCGGGCGAATTTCACCCTGATGAATTCCAATCTGCTGAGTTCCTGGGCGGGCAAGGTCAAATCAGCTCACGAGGCCAAACTGGCCCAGCAACCCCCTACCGGCGAACCGCCCAAGTTTGACGACCAGGGGGGCCAGAGTGGGGAAGAGCGGAAACCCACGCCTGAGGAACAGAAGAAGTTGGACGAGGAACAGGCCCATGCTGACGAGCTAAAGAAGCTGGAGGGGGAACCAGCCGGTGCTGAGGAGCTGAAGAAGCTCGAGGAACAAGCCCGTGCTGAAGAGCTCAAGAAGCTCGAGGGGGAACTTTCCGGAGGGGAGGAGCCCAAACCCGCGGAGGCCGAGCCCAAACCGGGCGACCAACCCGGCGGCCAACCAGTGGCCAAACCCGGGGAAAAACCTGGTGAAAAACCAGTGGCCAAGCCCGGCGAAAAACCCGGCGACAAACCAGGGGCCAAACCGGGTGAAAAACCGGATGGTAAGCCCGGTGACAAACCAGGGGTCAAGCCCGGCGAGAAACCGGATGGGGAAGAGGGGTCTGGGGAGAAAAAACCTCCCCGGGAGAAGTTCTACTTCCCCTACGCGACCCTGAACCTGCTTTCCAAGGTCAAAAACCTCACCGCCACCTATCAGAACGCCTATGTCCAAAGCTATGCCCGCAAGCAGGACACGCCGCCCTTCCTGTTCCAACTCGGCGTGCCTCACAGCGTTCCGGACGACTCTCTGGATTCGGTGGCCGACAACAACACCCTCTCCCTCTCCAGCGGAGTGTCCTTTTCCCGAGCTCTGGACAGCGTGCTGCGCTATTCCCTCACCTTCGACAAGACCCGCTCCAACGCCTCCAACCAGGCCATCGCGGTCACTTTCCCCGATCTGACCGTCTCTTTGATGGATTTCCAAAACTGGATCGGGCTGGGCAAGATCCTCTCCAACGCCCGCCTCAACAGCGGCATTCAATACACCACCCGCGCCACGGGCGACCTCAACTGGAACGAGCCCAAACAGAATGCCGTCACCCTCTCGCTCAATCCCCTCATCGGCTTCACGGGCACCTTCATCAAAAGCCTCAGCACAAACTTGAGCTATTCGCTTTCCACCGGCGAGAACGTCACCAATATGGACACCTACAACATCCTGAAAACCAGCCTGACCCACTCGCTCAACGGCAACCTCTCCTATTCCTTCCGCAGCGGCCGCGGTTTCACGGTGCCCTTCACCAAGAAAAAGATCCACATCAAAAACGAACTCTCCTCCAGCCTGAATTTCCTCTTCGAAAAGAAATACGACGAAACTTTCGGCCGCGAAGACGCCTCCCAGATCGATCAGGACAACACCCGCATCGCCATCACCCCCAGCGCCACCTACCAGTTCGATTCCAACATCCGCGGCGGCCTCACCGGCACCTGGGAAAATTCCTCCGACAACAAGCGCGATACCGGGATGCGCACCTTTCGCGTCGGCGTCTGGGTGGAGGTCAATCTCTAAGGGAAGATGAACAGATGAACAGATGAACAGGTGAACAGGGGCTTGGTGCGTGGAAGGGTGAAAGGGTGAAAGGG
>JAGOIS010000067.1 GCA_017995495.1 Candidatus Cloacimonadota bacterium | reverse complement strand
AGTTCGCCCCGTCCGACAGCATCCGCGACTTCCTGCGCGCTTAAGTTTTTGGCCAGCATGGCGTTGGCCACCGGGATGGCAGCGCCTTTGGCCAGGGACTGTTTGGCCTGAAGCTGGTCCACCACCACGTTGGGAAGCGGCTTTCCGTCTTTGAGGGCGCCGTCGATTCCCAGCAGGCGCAGCACGGTGCGCTCCACAGCCAGGGAGGAGTAATCTTCAAACAGCCAGCCAAAGGAGCCGGCGATCCTGGCGGCGGCTTCGCGGGCCCGTTTTTTGCTGGCGGCATCCAGAGTCAGCTTGAGCATGTCTCACTCCAAAGTCGTATTAATTCAATGCCATCACGTTTTTTGGGGCGGGCATATCCGTCAAGGGAAAAGGCGGGAAAGCAACACCAGGCAAGAGGAGGGATAAAGATCTGCTCAGAACCAGACTCTCCCGACTGAGGGATATTTCCTTTGCCCCAAGTGGATATTGGATTAATTTATCTGGAAATATCAAGCTCAAGGAAACTTATGAAGCCCATTATCATCATCTTTCTAACGCTCATTGTGCTTGGCCTTGCCACCGGCTGTCAGGCCAAGACGGGGGCCAATCCCGTGCGTACCGTTGCCAACGTTGTGCTGGAGCGCTATCTGGGCGTCTGGTATCAGCAATCCTTTTTCCCCTTCCGCTGGCAGAAAGCCGATTGCGGCGAGTTGGTGACCGCGGAATATTCCCTGGATAAGAAGGGCAGGATCCAGGTGGTGAACACCTGCTACGCGGACAAGGATGGCAAAGTGATCAGGTCCCAACGCACCGCCAAAGCCTGGCCTGTGGACGATAGCAACGCCAAATTGAAAGTCCAGTTTTTCTGGCCGATCAAAGCCGATTACTGGATCGTGAAACTGGATCAGAAAAACTACAGCTATACTGTGGTCAGCGAATCCACCCGCGAATATCTGTGGATCCTCACCCGGGAAAAATCCATCGACAAAGCTCTCTATGAGGAAATTGTAAACTGGCTGAAAGACAACGGCTGGGACACCGGTAAGCTGGTTTTCACAGGAAGTTTCAAGTAACTGGTTTCAAGACACAACAAAAATGCGGCGCGGACCTGATGGCCTGCGCCGCTTTTTGGTATGGGGCCTGTTTATTCGATGACTATTTCTTTCTGAGGGCTGGGCTCTTTCTTGGGGATGATGAGCTGCAGAACCCCATCCTCCATCTTGGCTGAGATCTTGGTCAGATCGGAGTTTTCGGGCAACAGCAGGTTGCGGCGGTAGTTTCCGCTGAAGCGTTCGCAACGGTAAACCGTTCCCTTGGTCTCTTCCTTGCTCTCGGAGCACCTGGCCTCGATCAGCAGCTGGTTGTCGTGAACAGAGATCTTCACATTGTCTTTCTTGAATCCGGGCAGGTTGGCCAGGATCTCAAATTCCTTGTCGTGCTCGACGATGTCCATCGCCATGGAGCGGAAACTGTCGTCCCCGCCTTCCTCTTCGAAGGCACGGTTGAAGAAATCGTCAAAGATGCTGAGCATGGTGCCCATGGGCCTCAATTCCTGTCCTTTGCGATAAGGTATGATCTTCATTTGAAACCTCCTTTAAATGAATCTCTACTTTCAATATAAGGAGTTGCCCGGAAAAAGCAAAAAAAAATTAGCAGTCCTTGCGAGGAACTGCTAATTTGCCTAAAGGCGCTTTCTACCAAAGGCGGTAAGTTATTTAAGCATAATCATTTTACGGGTCTGGACGAAATCGCCGGAACGAAGCCGGTAATGGTAAATTCCACTGGCGCAGGTTTGGCCCCGATCGGTTTTCCCGTCCCAAACCAGATTTAGCTGATGCCCTGCGGGCATTCCGGCGAAGAGGGTTCGGACAAGTCTTCCCCGGAGGTCGAAGATCTGCAGGGTGGCGGGCAGGTTGAGGTCTTTAACGCTCAGGCTGATGGTGGTGGCGGGGTTGAAGGGATTGGGATAATTTTGCTCCAGGAGGTTCACCGCCGGGGGAGTGGTCCCTTCGTCTGCGTCGGAGTTAAAGAGGGTTCTGAATTGGTTGATCTGGCTGAAGTTGCTGTGTCCTGCCACATTGCCGGCGCTGACCCTCCAGTAATAAGTGCAGTTCTGCTGCAGCCCGGAGACCTGGTGGCTGGTCGCGGTCAGATCCTGAAAATCGAATTCCGGGTCCACGAACCAGAAGTTTCGAGAGATCTGCAGGTTGTATTTTTCCGCCAGGGCAGTCTCGGTCCAGGAAAAATCGAGGGTAAGCTCCTGGTCCTCCGACAGGTGTTCCGGGAATGTAAGCGCCGGTGGGGCAGGAAGTTCCGTTATGTTGCCGGTGGTGAAGCTGAGATCCGGGCAGTAAGAACTGGGGCCAATATCGGACATGCTGCCAACCCGCCAATAATAGGTTTGGAAGGGGGTCAGCAGATTCAACTCGCAGTGGGTGTCCGGATGGTCTACGATGTCCACCAGACAGGTCATGAAACTGGGATCTGTGGAAACCTGCAACAGGTAGCCGGTCACTCCGGGCACCGGGGTCCATTCCAGCTTGGGATTGGTGGCGATCCCGGTTGCGCCGTCAGGAGGGAAGATCCCCTCCGGCGCGGCCAGTTCACTGACGATCGAGAGAGGATACAGGTTGATGCCGGATTGGCCGTTGGAGTTTTGAGTCACGCGCAGAAAAACCTCGCCGGAATCGAGGGTGGGAACTCCCATCCAAATATAGGAGCCGTTGTTGGGCGCGGCGGAATTCAACACTGTCCAGGTGTCCCCTCCATCTGTGCTGTAGTCCACGGTGACAGTACCAGTGAGGGATCTGGCCTTCCAGGTGAGGGTCTTGCTGCTGCCTGAGAACCAGGTTTCACCTCCGAGGGGATGGGTGAGCTGGAGGTCGGAGATCCTGATCTTGAAGCTGATGGTTTCGCCGGCTTCGCCGATCTCGTAAAGGTTCAGTCCCCCGGGCGCGTTGTTGCTCAAGAATCCGCTGGGAATGGTGGCTTCGTTCATCGCCGTGCGCCCTTCCTGAAGCGAAAACTCGGCCATGCCGATCGCCCCGTTGGTGGTTGTGACGTTGGCGTTGGGACGGTAGATGTAAAGTTCGTCGGGCGGGCCCTGGGCGTTGCCGCTTTCCGAATTATCCAAGCGATAGACCAGCAATCCGGTGCCGGGAATGTTGTGATCGTAATTGGCGGAGGGACGGCGGTATTCCAGCACATAGTATTCTCCGTTTCTCCAGCTGGGAACCCGGTAGATATTGTTGGTGGCGGACAAGGCGACCGGCGCCAGGGTGTAGGTGCCGGATTCAGTGATATCCTGAACGGTGGTAACCCACTGCCCGTATTTGTACTTCATCCACACGCTCATGTGCTGGGGAGGGTTCTTGTCGGCACACATGAGGTCCCAACCTCCGATGGGATCTATCGTGGTGTCTTCATAACGGTATAGGTCGGGCGCGCCAAGGCTGTGGAACATTTCATGGGAAAGCACTCCCGCCCCGGAGCCCAGGGTGGAGGTCTCGATCTGAAAATTGAAGTCCCAGACCCGTTTGCCATGGATCAGGGCATTCGCTGCGTACAGCACCCAGCGGTGCGGCCAGAGCAGCTCCGCCCAGCCTTCCGGCGAGCCTTTGATGATGAAGCAGGTGTTATCCACGTAGCCGTCATCATCGCCGTCGATCACCAGGTCGGCAGGCACCTCAGCGGCGATGGCCTCCACCGCTCTCTGCAACAGCTGCTGTTCCCGCTCGGTGCGCTGGCTGTCGGTGGTGTAGCCTTGAGGATTGGAAGCGCTGTAAACTTTGAAATAAGCCCGGGGATAAGTGTCGGTATAACAGAGGATGGTGGAGCCGTTGGGAGTGGGGTAGAAAGTGGAATTTACGCTCAGCTGGCCATAGGAGGCTTCGTAGAAATAGCGCTTCATCGAATTTCCGTCCGGGTTGTTGAAGATCTCATCATAGATCCCGAGCGGGGTGCTGAAATCCGGATCATCGGCAAATCTGATGAAGATCACCAGATTGTTGAAGTCACCAGAATGCGGGGATCGGGTGTTGCTGTAATCACTCATTTGGGTATGGCGCGCGTATTTTTCCCCGATGAGCCTGCGCGAGAGGTTGATCCCCGGCTGCAGACCTTTGGCCTGCGGCAGGTCGCGGCCGACCACCATGTCCGTCGGCGCAACCTTTTCGCCATCCTGCCGGGCATAAACGTAATATCCGGCATCGTTTTGGACGATCGTGTAGTTGTCCGCGTCGTGCAGCCAATTGTGAAATTCATCTCCACTGGCCAAAATATCCAATTCGCTGCCATCGGGCTGGACCACCCGCACCGGGGTGTTCACCAGCGGCGCGGCGGGAAGGGAAACCAGCGCCAATAGTGCCAAAAGCAGTGTCAAGATCAGTTTGTTTCGCATGTTAATTTAGTTCCTGTCAATTATTATTGGGTCTCAGGCTCATCCGACTCCGTCGATCAACGGGCCGGACATATAAAATCGCTTATTTGAATGCACGTTTCGTGCCATAATATCATTTATTCAAGTTGAGTGAAACGAGGGGTGATTTTCCCAGCCCTGCGGCATACGCTCAGCCGAAAAAGATGCCGAAGGCAGCAGCGCCCAACATCAGGTAGATGGGGTTGGGTTTGAAGCGCCAGTAGATCGCCAGGCTGAGGGCGAAAACCAGCACGGAAAACCAGTCCGTGAAAGCGCCTTTGCCGATCAGGACCATGGCGGCTCCGATCAGGCCGAGGGTAACCCAGCGAAGTTTCTGAAATATGTTCTGGAACCAGGCTTGCCTGCGGAGTTTGAGATAGGTGAGGGTGATCGCCAGCATCAGGATGAGGGAGGGGAGGATGACTCCGAAAGTGCAGAGCAGGGATCCGGGGATCCCGGCCTGGCGGTAGCCGATGAAGGTGGCGGCATTGATGGCGATGGGTCCCGGGGTCATTTGTGAGATCGCCACCACGTCCGTGAATTCAGAGGGTGAAAGCCAGGCATGGCGGACCACCGCCTCCTGCTGGATCATGGCCAGGATCGCGTAGCCGCCGCCAAAACTGAACAGCCCGATCTTGAAAAAGGTCCAGATGAGGGTCAGATAAGTCATTCAGCCTTCTCCCTGCGCCAAAGTCCCTGCGCCACGGAAAACACGATCGCGGCCAGGATCAACCAGATGGGGCTTACACCCAAAAACCCCACCAGCACCATGGCCAGAATGGGCACCCAGAAGTTTGTCAGGTTGAGCTTGGCCGTCCGGACCATCTGGACCAGCGGCACGGCGATCAGAGAAACCACTGCCGGCTTAAGCGCGTGAAAGGCTTTCCTAAGCAAAGGCTGATCTGAATAATTGACAAAGAGTTCCGCGATCAGGATGATGGACACGGTGGAGGGAATGATGGTTCCCAGAACTGCCGCGGCCATGCCCCAGCGCCCCCGCACATGCAGGCCGACATAGACACTCAGGTTGATCGCGATGGGGCCGGGACAGGATTGAGCGGCTGCCAGGCCATCGATAAAATCCTCATCTGAGATCCAGCCGTGTTTTTCCACCACTTCCCGGCGGATGAGCGGGATCATGGCGTAGGCTCCGCCGATGGTGAACGCGCCGATCTTCAGAAAGGTCAAAAAGATGGAGGTGAGGTTTTTAGCCACCGTTGATCCGTTGTTTGACCAGTTGCAGCAGCTCAGGTACAAGCTGCTTTTCCGGCACTTTTTTCACGATCTCGCCCCGTGCGAAGATCAGTCCTTCCCCATCGCCGCCGGCAATGCCAAAATCCGCTTCGCGGGCTTCGCCGGGACCGTTGACCGCGCAGCCCATCACGGCAATGGTCAGCGGAAAGTCGGAATAGCCTTGCAGGGCATTCTCAACCTCTGTGGCCAGGCTGAACAGGTCCACCCGGGTGCGGCCGCAGGTGGGACAGGAGATGATGTTCAGGCCTTTACGCAGTTCCAGAGACCGCAGGATCTGTTTTGCCACCAGCACTTCCTGCACTGGGTCGGCGGTGAGCGAAACGCGGAGGGTGTCGCCGATTCCCTCATTCAGCAGGATCCCCAGGGCCAAAGCGGATTTGACGCTGCCGGCCAGCAAGGTTCCCGATTCAGTTATACCCAGATGCAAAGGATAATCCACGGCGGCGCTGAGAGCGCGGTAACTGGCCAACATCAGGGGCACGTGCGAGGCCTTCACCGAGATCTTGATGGCGCTGAAATTCAGGTCCTCCAGGATGCGCACATGCTCCAACGCCGCTTCCACCATAGCCTGGGCGCTCACGCCATGCCGGGCGATCAGGTCTTTGGGCAGCGAGCCGCTGTTCACACCAATGCGGATGGGCGCTCCGCGTTCGGCAGCTGCCTTGACCACAGCCTCAACCTTGTCACGGGAACCGATGTTGCCAGGGTTGATGCGGAGTCCGTCGACCCCTGCTTCCAGAGCTTGCAGCGCCAGCCGGTGGTCGAAATGGATGTCCGCCACCAGGGGCACAGACGAGCTTTGTTTCAAAGTTTTCAGCGCCAGGACGTCTTCAGCGCCGGTCACTGCCAGGCGGATGATCTCGCAGCCGGACCTTTCCAAGGCGTTGATCTGCTCCAGCGCCGCTTCCAGAGAGCGAGTCGGCACGCTGAGCATGCTTTGCACCGAGATGGGCGCTCCGCCGCCGATGAGGACATTGCCCAGACTGATCTGCCGGGTAGCTTTGCGGGTGATGTTTTCCATATCGCAAATCCAGACTGGCTGGCTTTTCTGTCAATCTAATTCACCATCCATAATATCCTTGACCAAAAAGTGTAGGGATTTTGCCTGGTTTGGCAGTATATTATCATTGAAACCCAAAAATTGACTTACACCTTTAGGAGGTTACAGTGTTAATTAGAGTTATCATGCTCCTGATCATAGTCCTGCTGGCGGCTTTCGCCCACGCGGAGGACTGGATCACCATTTACAATGACGACCTTTCCCTGGTGCGCAGCAACTTTGAACTGGACCTCAAAGCCGGACGCCAGGATTATAATTTCGACAACATCACCTCCCGCATCGAAGCACCCTCGGTGATCGTGCATTCCCTGGGCGGGGGAGTGCGGGTGGCGGAACAGAACTACGAATACGACCTCGCCGGCAAAGCCCAGATCATCGCCAAATACATCGAGCGTGAGGTGGAATTGCTCACCAAGGACGACTCCCGGGTGATCGGCACCCTCAAATTTTACGACGGCAGCAGCTTTGGCGTGTTGGAAAAAGGCAGCGGCAGGCTGTTCGTGGTTTCCGACAGCGAGACCCAACTCATCAAACTGGCCGAACTGCCCTCCAACTTCTACACCAAGCCCACCCTGCACTGGAGCCTGATCGCGGACGAGGCCGGCAAACACCCCCTGCAAATGTCCTATCTGACCGGAGGCTTGAGCTGGGACGTCACCTACAACAGCGTTTGGGACCAAAAGAACCTGGCCCTGAATTCCTGGGTGACCATCCAAAACCAGAGCGGCAAAGGTTTCGACAACGTGACCCTGAAACTGATCGCGGGGGAGGTGAACCGGATCCGGGAACAGTATTACAAGTACAACCGCTTCGAAGACCGGGGTGGCATGGCCACGATGGAAGCCGCCGTGCCCAGCTTCGAGGAAAAAGCCTTCCACGACTTCCACATGTACACCCTGGACCAAAAGGTGTCGTTTGCCAACAACCAGACCAAGCAACTGGAGCTGTATCCCCAGATGAACATCAAGGCCACCCAGGCGTATGAGTACAATGTCTGGGGCAGCGGCGTGAGCAGCATCATCAAATTCAAGAACACCGAGGAGAACGGCAGCGGCAAACCCTTGCCCAAAGGCACGATCAAGGTCTACATGAAGGACTCCGACGGCAACCTCGAGTTCATCGGTGAAGACAGCATCCAGCACACCAGCAAGAACGAAGAGGTGAACATCACCACAGGACAGGCCTTCGACCTGGTGGGCTCGACC
>JAGOIS010000066.1 GCA_017995495.1 Candidatus Cloacimonadota bacterium | reverse complement strand
ACGTTCTCGCTGCATTTGCGGATGATCAGATTGAGGGCATCGGGAGATATGTTCACCGCCGCCGCGATCTCCGCCAGCCTGTTTTTTTCCTCCAGTTCGAGGCGCCCGTCGATCAGGGTCACGCAGACTATTTGTTCCAATAGGGTGAATTTGTCGTTATCCTGGCTGGCAGCGTAATACTTGCAGATCTTTTTCACGCGTCTTTTGATCCCGGTGGCGTCTTTGTAGTCAAGGTATATCTCCGGCTGGGTGGTGTAATCTGAGATCCAGTCATAGAGCAGGTTCCACTTGTCGTCGAGGCTGTCCTGGTCATAGGTGGCCATGTACAAACCCACCGCAGCCAGGAATTCCACCATCTTCTGTTCCCGTTCCTTTTTGGGTTTGGTTTCGAGCAAGCTCATCAATGTCGAGACCCTGGAATCCAGTTCTTCCCGGGTGAGTGCTTTGGCGGCAGGCCGGGGAGCCAGTTCAGAATCGGCAAAGTGCATCAGCGACTGGATCCTGATCATGGGGTTGGGGTGTGAGGAATAAAGGTCGCCCACCCCGATCTCCCTGATCCTGTCCAACTGCTTGAGATATTCCGAGGCCACGAAGTTCAGATGCTCTTCCGATAGACCGCAGGTAAGCTTGAAAAAGGTGTTGGTGACCACATGGATGTCCGGAATGGCAATGTAGCCGACGCGGTCGGCGCTGATCTCGGCATATTTGATGAACCGCAGGTAATGCAGCGCGATCATGGCGGGCAGGCGCTCATCCTCTTTCTTGTTCAAAAAGCGTTGCACCACATCCAGCTTGTTGTGGTCATAGATCAGGTGGCCGATCTCGTGCCCGATCACAAAGCGGAGTTCGTCATCATTCATCTGCTGGATGAGGGCGGAGGTGAAACAGATCAGGTTTGGCACTTGCTCATAGCCGTTGATGGAGAAGGCGTTTATATCGGATGATGACTGGAGGTAGAAATCGATCTTTTCCGCGAAGCCCAGCTTGCCTTGGATCTCGCTGCAAATGGTGTAGATGCGGGGCGCGATCGCTTCGCTTAGCAGGACGGTGTTTGACAGCAGCTCGTTGGTGATTGCCTCCACCTCGTCACGGTTGTCAAAGATATCGTAATACTGCTCGAGGGCGAAGTCTTTTTCCAGCACCCTTTCCAACTCCGTTTCGGCAGAGTAGCGGATCCGGGCGAAATCGTAGGCGCTCCCGCTTTTCTTCTTTCTGGCTTTCACATCTTGCTCCTGTGCTGTTCTTGCCTGGCGACTGGGTTCATCCGGACCAGGATCCGGTGGTCACGCCTGAGGTCCGGCTGCCGGCGGATCATGGCATACATTATGTGCACACAGGGATGTTGTCAAGTAAAACCAGACCCGGGGGATCCGGGTGCAAAAAAATAACCCCGCCGGGTGGCGGGGTTTGTGTATTTATTCACCGATGATTTTCACCAGTACGCGCTTGCGGCGCATACCGTCGTATTCTCCATAGAAGATCTGTTCCCAGGTGCCGAGGTCCAGTTTGCCGCCGGTGACCGCCACCACCACCTCGCGGCCCATCAGCTGGCGTTTGAGGTGCGCGTCGGCGTTATCCTCAAAGCCGTTGTGGGCATATTGCGAGTGCGGTTGCTCCGGCGCCAGGCGTTCCAACCAGATCTCAAAATCCCGATGCAGCCCGCTTTCATTGTCGTTGATGAAGACAGAGGCGGTGATGTGCATCGGATTAACCAGGCACAATCCTTCCTTGATGCCGCTGGCGCGCAGGCAATCCTCCACCTGGGAGGTGATATTCAGGTACTCCCTGCGTTTGGCTGTGGTGAACCACAGTTCCTTGCGAAAGCTGCGCATCAGCTGACCGGGTTTTTCTCCAGTTCGCTGGCAAATTCAGCGGGGGTGTCGAACACGAGTTCCGCCCCGGCTTTCTCCAAAGCCTCGCGGCCGCTGTAGCCCCAGGCTGCGCCGATGGAGATCATGCCTGCGTTTTTGGCTGTCTCCACATCGATAGGGGAGTCTCCCAGCAAAGCGATGTTTTCGGGTTTGCATTTAAGCCGTTCGGCCAGTTCCAAAGCCCGGGTGGGATCCGGTTTGGCAGGTATGTCCGGTTGTTCGCCGCTGTAGATGCCAAAGGGATTCTTGCCCTGATTGATCATCGCGCCGCGGAAATAGTGGCGGATCATCTTTTTGGTGAAATAATGGACCTTGTTGGAAAGGATGGCCACCTTGATCTTGTGGGATACGCAGAGCTGGATCAGATACAGGATCCCGGGATAGGTCTTGGTGTGTAGGAACCAACTTTCCTCGTAATTGACCCAGAACTTTTCGGCCATCGCTTCCACGTCAGCTTGTTTCCTCCGTGACGCCGGCAATGCTCTTTCGGTCAGTTTAAACAGCCCATCGCCCACAAAATCCTTGTATGCCTCTTGCGGATGCTCAGGCAGGCCGCTCTCGACCAGGGCTTGGTTCATGCTTTCAGCGATATCCTGCAGGCTGTCCAGCAGAGTTCCGTCAAGGTCGAAGATCACGGCTTTGATTTTGTGTTTCTTTTTCATTTGTTCACACTTCCTTCGTTGGTTATTTTTATGGGTCCCGATGATTCTCCCGCATAAAGCGATACGTGCGGGAAGGGTATTTCTATCTTGTTGGCGGCGAAAGTTTCCTTGATGCGGATCATCAAAGCTGTTTTCAGATCAAAAAACTCATCCGTGCTCACCCAGACCCCAAACAAGAGGCTGACCGCGGAATCGCCAAAGTGCTCAACCGCGATCACCGGAGCGGGGTCTTTCAGGGCCAGCGGTTCCGCGTCAGCGATCCCGGCCAGAAGCTGGCGCACCTTGTTCAGATCCTCTTTGTAGGCAACGTTCACCTTGATGTTTATCCGGCGCTGGGGAAACTTGGTGAGGTTGATGACCTCCGTTTTGATCATGGTCTCGTTGGGCACCCGCACATACTGGTTGTCGGGGGTTATCAGTTTCAGGGAAAGCAGATCGATGCTTTCCACCGTACCGCGCACCTGGCCCACCTCGATCATGTCGCCCACCACAAAAGGCCTTTCCGAGATCAGAAAGATGCCGCTGATGATGTTTGAGATGCTGGTTTGCGAGGCAAATCCCACCGCGATGCCAACCACCCCGGCCGCGCCCAGCAGGGCGGATAACTTGAAGCCAAATTCGTTGAGAACGTTCACAACCAGGATCAACACGCAGAGGTAATACACAAAGCGCACCACAAGCTGTTCGCTCTGGGGTGAAAGCCTGTTTTCCACCAGCCGCTTGGATATCCGCTTCACCAATATGACAGCCGGAATGCCGAACGCGAGCGTTAAAAAAACGCGTAGAACCACATTCACTCGTTCAGGTGTCACGTATTGGCCAAATAAGTTTACAATATCCACGTCTGTATCAGGCTCCTGTGTTTTTTTATCTTAAAATGGTCAAACCACTTTTTTGAATGTCTGTTATTTGTCTACGTTTTTTTTATATATTACTGCATCCTCTGAAAAAAACAACCCAAACTTGACAGGGTGCCCGGCTCGGTAATCGTGGCATCAACTTCTTTGCCCAAGGAGCAGCAATGAAAATCGCCCAGATCGTCGGCGCCAGGCCTCAGTTCGTGAAACTTGCCCCGCTTTCGCGCCTCATCAGGGAAAGACATGAGGAGATAATCATCCACAGCGGACAGCATTACGACATTCAAATGAATGATGTTTTCTTCCGGGACATGCTGATCCCGCAGCCAGACCATAACCTGAACGTTGGCTCCGGCGGCCAGGCGGCCCAAACAGCCGGGATCCTCTCCGCTCTGGAGCCTGTCCTGAGGGAGGAAAAACCCGACTGGGTGATCGTTTACGGCGACACCAACACCACTCTGGCAGGCGCTCTGGTGGCCGCGAAGCTCGGGCTTAGGACCGCCCACGTGGAAGCATGCCTGCGCAGTTTCAACCGCTCCATGCCGGAAGAGATCAACCGGGTGGTGGCGGACCATGTTTCAGATTTGCTTTTCTGTCCCACCCAAACTGCGATGGAGATCGCCGGTCGCGAGGGCTTGCTGGAAAAGGCCTGCCTGGTGGGGGACATCATGACGGACAGCCTCAAACTGGGATTGGAGCTCGCTGAAGGTTATTCGGACATCCTCAGCGACCTCGCCCTGGCAGCGGGGGCCTTTTCCCTCCTGACCCTGCACCGGCCTTACAACGTGGATGATCCCAAGCGCCTGGACCTGATCCTGCGTGGCTTGGAGAGCTTGAACAAGATCATCGTTTTCCCTGTCCATCCCCGCACCCGCAATGTTTTGTCCGAGCTCGATCCTGAAAGCTATGTCAACCTCCGCTTCATCGAGCCGCTGTCCTATCTGGATTTCATCAGCCTGATGGGCGCGGCTGAGATGGTCCTCACCGATTCCGGTGGCATCCAGAAAGAGGCCTACATCAGCGGCAAACCCTGCGTTACCCTGCGCTCCGAAACCGAATGGAGCGAAACCGTCGCCAGTGGCTGGAACCTGCTCCTGCCAGTCGATTCTGAGCTCTTTCCCCAGGCCATTCTTGATTTTAAATTCCCCTCCACCCACCCGGATCTGTTCGGCTCCGACGTATCGCGCAAGATCCTGGCTGTGCTGGAAAGAGAATTCGTCGCGGAAAAGCGCGGAAAAAGTGAGACACAATGATGAAAAAAAGAGAAAAACCAAGCTGGTCTCAAGTCCCCGGTCCAACCGTCAAGGGCCATTAATGGAAGAGAAAGAGATAGAAAAAGACGTTAGTAGCAGGATCATAGATTGTTTCTTCATTGTTTACAACAATCTTGGTTTCGGTTATCTGGAAAAAGTGTACGAAAACTCCCTGAAGGTTGAGCTTGAGGCCCTGGGTTATGAAGTACAGCCCCAGAAACCCATCAAAGTGAAGTACAAAGGCGTGGAAGTCGGTGAATACTTCGCCGATCTGTACGTGGACAGATCGGTGATCGTAGAGATTAAAACCGCGGCGAAACTGACCTCTGAACACGAATCACAACTGATCAACTACCTCACTTCCACGAACACAGGCCATGGAGTTTTGCTGAATTTCGGCCCGCGGCCAGCGTTCAAACGCATGATCAATAGCTTTTCCAAACAGCCATGATTAATCGGATGGTAGCATGAGCAGCGACTGTTATAGTGTTTTTCCAACACAGGACCTCTCAAGTGGATACAATTAATCCCAAGATCACCAACCGATCTGCTTGGCCCTGCTACCTGATTCCGTATTTTTCTATTTTTTTCTTCTGTTTTTTCCGCGCTTTTCCGCGACTTATTACAGGGAGGCACCATGCCCCATAAAGCCCATCTGATCCTGATCGGCGGAGGTACTTGCAGCGGCAAGACCACCATCGCCAAAGCCATCGGGCGCCGCATCGCCAGCCTCAAAACCGTCATCCTTTCCCATGACAACTATTACCGCGATCTCTGCCACCTGAGCCCTGAAGAGCGCGCCAAGGTGAATTTCGACCATCCTGATTCCATCGACAGGGAATATCTGGTCAGCGACCTGA
This sequence comes from Candidatus Cloacimonadota bacterium, assembly GCA_017995495.1. Classification (GTDB taxonomy): domain Bacteria; phylum Cloacimonadota; class Cloacimonadia; order Cloacimonadales; family Cloacimonadaceae; genus Syntrophosphaera. The sequence goes on along the minus strand of JAGOIS010000066.1, from coordinate 2,551 downwards.
AGCTGATGCTGGCCGGAGAGGCGGTCAACGTGCCGGATTACGATTTTGCCACCCACAGCCGCAGTGAGGGCACCCTCTGCATTGCCGGCGCGGACGTGATCATCCTGGAAGGCATCTTCGCCCTCTATTATCAGGAACTGCTGGACCTCTCCGATCTCAAGATCTTCCTCGACTCGGATTCCGACATTCGCCTCGCCCGGCGCCTCCAGCGGGACATCCTGGAGCGCGGACGCAACATCGAAAGCGTCCTCAACCAATATCTGGAAACCGTCAAACCCTCCCACCAGGCCTTCATTGAACCCACCAAGAAGAACGCCGACATCATCGTCCCCGGCGAAAAGGAATTCGACCGCGTGCTCTACCTGCTCAACGGCTATCTCCAGCATGAGATCATCTCCGCCTGATCCGCCTGCCTCACCCAGATCGCACAGACTAAGGTTTCGCGCGGATCTCAGAACACAGGAGCGGAAAACGCGGAGGGACGCGGGGCCCAGAAATCGACCGCGAATTTGGGAACAGGGGCCTCTTTTGGCTTGACAAAATCTTAGCACTCGAAAAAGAGGTTTGCTAATTACGCCCCGGGCGTTATAATGTCTATAAAAATTCCCAAGATATTAAGGAGGAACCCAATGAAACTGAGACCCATTGAAGAACATCTGGTGGTGAAGCCTGAGAACGCCACTGCTGAAAAGACCATCGGCGGCATCATCATTCCAGACACCGCGAAGGAAAAACCCCAGATCGCGGAAGTGATGGCGGTTGGCAACGATGAAGACCTGCAAAAGATCGTCAAGGTTGGAGACAAGGTGCTGTTCGGAAAGTATTCCGGAACGGAAGTGGAGATCGAGGGCGCCAAACTGCTCATCCTTTCCAAGGACGATATCCTGGCCATTGTGGAGTAAGGATGTTGGAGATCACCAGCCAAAATTTCGAAACCGAGGTGATGCAGTCCGATCTGCCGGTGTTGGTGGATTTTTGGGCGCCCTGGTGCGGCCCCTGCAAAGCTCTGGGACCCACGGTGGAAAAGATCGCCCTGGAAACAGAGGGCAAAGTCACGGTCGCCAAATGCAACATCGACCTCTCTCCGGACATTGCCACCCGCCTTTCCATCATGTCCATTCCCACCCTGCTGGTCTTCCACAAGGGTGAGATCGCCGCGCAACTGATCGGATTGGTGCAGAAAGACAAGATCATGGACAAGCTCCGCCCCTACCTGTAAACATATTCTTGCATATCAACCAGCCCCGGCGGATCAGTTTGCCGGGGTTTTTTTATTGGCCCTTTTTCAAATCTAGCGGGTGAAATTGTTCCCCGGGGGATCAGTCCGGAGGACGGCAGAAAGATAGCGGGGGGAGAAGCGAGCGCAGTGCCTGGCCTACTTTTCCTTGACGCGGTTGCAGTCTGGCAAATCCTTTGCCTCACAACATCTGGAGTGAGAAGATATGGCTGCCAACAGTACCGCCAACCCAAACGGATCGGGCCTCCGACCAATGCCGGAAGCGCCGCGCGAGGCTTTGCGCGAACTTTACGCCTGGGACGCGCCGCCGCTGTATTTCGCCGGAGGCCACGCCTGGTCCGACGGCACGGTTTACCGCTATTCCCACCGGGGCGAGAACCGCCTGCTCAAGGTGATGCCGGCAAGTTTTGAGCGCTCCCTGGCCAGCGTAGCCGAGCGCCAGGCCTGGCAGGAATGGCTCGGCCTGAATGGCGTGGACATCGCGCCGCCGCTGCGTTCTGAGGCCGGCAACCTCGCGGAAGCCTTTGATCGGGATGGTCAGGAATTTATCGCCTATGCCTGGCGCATGGTCCCCGGCGATCAGGTCCAACTGGGCGATCCGCGGGATTGCGAGGATTTTTACCGCCGCTGGGGCAAAATGCTGGGCACCCTGCACCGGCTGGCCAAATCCTGGCCGCAGTGGCGCTACTCCGCGTGTGCCGACTCGGCTGGAAGCCCTCTGATCAGCCGCTCCCGCGAATGGGAGATCTTCCACAACTGGTTTCAGGACGCTGAGGTCCGCGCCGCCTGGTCAGGCATGAAACTCGAGCTGGACGCCCTGCCCGTCACGCGTGAAAATCACGGTTTCCTGCACAACGATCCCCATCCCGGCAACATTCTGGCGGACGGCGGCCGCCTCATCCTGATCGACTTTGACGTGGCGAACTACCTCTGGTTCATGGTGGATCTCGCCATCTGCGTTTACAGCGAATATTCGCGCGTGAATTTCCATTCCCCCTGGGCCAGGCGCATTGACGAACTGGATGCCATTTTCATCACCCCCTTCATGCAAGGCTACGCCAGCGAAAACTCGCTTGCCGCGCAGGAATACAGCCGCGTGGAGCTCTTCCTGAATTACCGCCGCTTTCTGATGTTCGCCTGCTTCTACACCCAGATCAGGGACAACAACCCAAAATATCTGGCTCGCATGAAACGGGACATCATCGAAGCCCGGAAATATTTGCCTGAGGACAACTGGTTCAGCCGCCGGGCCGCCAAGATCTGACAGTCTTCCCTTCGCTCCGGCGATCAATACGGTATCAATACGGAATCAAT
>JAGOIS010000065.1 GCA_017995495.1 Candidatus Cloacimonadota bacterium | reverse complement strand
CGCCACCTACCGCGAAGTGGAATTCGACCCCGACGAGCGCTTTCAGCTGATGCTCTCGCCCCGCCCGGGAGTGTCACATCCCATCACGGAGCGCGACGTGCTGCGCTTTGCCTACAACTATCAGAACCAGCTACCGCAGATGCAGTATATCTTCACCTCCAAGACTCCCTTCGATGCCAACGTCTCCGATCAAACGATCACTGTCGGAAACACCGAGCTGGAGCCCCAGATCACCGTCACCTATGAGGTTGGTCTCTCGCACCAACTCTCAGACGACTATGTGGTTGACATGACTGCCTATTACAAGAACCTTTACAACTATGTCAGCACGATGAAGGTCACAAAACCCGATGAAGAGCAGGTCTTTTGGTATCAGTTCATTTCCGAGGACTACGGCTCCGCCCGCGGCATCGACATCCAGCTGGAAAAACTGATGTCAAACTTCAACAACTGGTCGGTTGCCTACTCGCTGGCCTGGGCCCAAGGAAACAACTCATCGACGGTCATACAGGACGAAGCCACCAACCTGCGTGAATTCCCGCTGGATTGGGACGTGCGCCACAACCTGAGCCTGAACTACACTTTCAGGATAGGCCGCGGTGAAGAATTCTTCGTTCCCTTCACAGACTTCATTCTGCCCTTCGACGATTTCAGCGCCAACATGAACTGGAGCTTTGCCTCCGGAGCGCCCTACACGCCGCAAAGTTTCGAGGGCAACAACCTGTTGGACACAAACAGCGCCCGCAAGAAATTCACCCATCAAGCCAACTTACGCTTGACCAAGGGCTTCACGCTGTCGCAAAAGATGAACATCCGCCTCTTCATGGACGTGGAAAACCTCTTCGGCACCAGAAATGTGTACACCGTCTACCCCAAAACCGGAAACGAATATGACAACGGACAGGATCTCGCTGACGCCAATACAGGCTACGTCTATCCCGAAGTCCGCTTTGTTTACGATAAATTCATCCAGAACCCCGGCTATTACAGCAACTATCGCGGCATTACCTTTGGTGTGTCGTTTAACTTCTAGAAATCCCCATGGAGGAATGATAAAATGAGAAAGAGCTTCTCGAAGATACTGCCGCTCATAGCGCTGATGAGCATGCTGCTCATCGCTTTTGCCTACGCACAGACAGCAGAGACCACTGCTGCTGCCACTGATACCGTAATCACAGCTCCTGTAACGGAAGCAGTTGCCCCTGAAGCCCCGGTGGAAGAGAAATCTTCCGGTCTCAAGAGCGTTGCCGAATTCCTGTTTGGCCGTTCCTTGGTGAAAGAATTCCTCGACGGCGGGTGGGCCATGTGGCCGATCCTGTTCGTCGCCATCTACGGCATCGCTTACATAATCTGGAAGTTTATCGCCCTGATGTATGCGAAGATCAACCTGAACGACTTCCTCACCAAGATCACAGCTTTGATCAAGGATAAGAAGTTCAAGGAAGCCACTGAGCTGGCCAAAAAAACCCGCGGCCCAGTAGCCGCCGTGGTTTATGCCGGCCTGCTGAAAGCTGACCGGGGCATTGAAGCGGTGGAAAAAAACATGGAAAACGCGGCCATGATCGAGATGTCTTATCTGGAAAAAGGCTTCGTGGAAATGACCTCCGCCATCACCCTCGCCCCCATGCTGGGATTCTTGGGTACTGTTGACGGTATGATCATCGCCTTCGACGCCATCGCCAAGGCCCGCTCGGTGGACGCCACCATCGTGGCCGACGGTATCAAAGTAGCGTTGATCACCACCAAATACGGTCTGATCGTCGCCATCCCAGTGCAATTGCTTTACAATATCTTCACCACCATGGTGGACGGCTTGGTCATTGACATGCAGAGAGCCTCAGAGAAGGTTACGGAAGCCCTCATCGAGTCTTGATAAGGGGGAACAATGAAAGTCACCCGCAAGAAAAGGGGTAGCGTCAGCATTCCGACCACGTCGACCGGCGATATCGCTTTCCTGTTGATCGTCTTCTTCATGTCGACCACCAAGTTCGACGTCAAGGAAGGAGTGAAGGTCCAGCTCAACAAGGCTGCGAACCAGGAAATGCAGAAGACCACTGAGATCAAACTCACAGACCGGGAAATGACCAGGATCGAGATCACCGATACCGGGTTGCTGAAAATAAACGAGGCAGAACCCAGGAATTACAGCGATGCTGACTTGGACAAACTGATCCTGGAGAAGATCAAGATGCGCGACGCCCTGAACCGACAGGAGAAAGATCCCAATCTGAGATCCACCAAGATGCTGTTCCTTGTGAAAACCGACCCCGAAGCCAAATATAACGATATGGTGAGGGTTGTGGACCATCTGGTCACCTACCGTGACCGGGCCATGATCTCCATTTCAACGGCAATATAGGAGCGTAGCAATGGCTAAGATAATGATGAAAAAAAAGCCGGAAGTGAGCATTCCCACCACTTCCACCGGCGACATTGCCTTCCTGCTGCTGCTCTTCTTCATGGTTTCCACGGTCTTCGTGCAGGAAAGAGTGTTCTGGGTGCAGAGGGAAAGGTTCCCCTTCGCCTCTCAGAACGTTGAACGGATATCCCGCAATGAATCCGCCACCATATATATCACCCGCAAGGAAGAGATCCTGATCGACGATTTTCCCCGTTCGGTGGATGATAACTCCATCATCGATGCCATGCAGGCCAAGGCCCGGGAGATCCCGACCTTGCAGGTTTGTTTCAGAACGGACAGAGACACCCGCTATCAAGCCGTTCGCGACGTGATGATGCGACTTCAGGACGCGGATACCCGCAACGTGGTCTTTGAAGTGCAAAAAAAGCTGTAAGAGGTGAAATATGGCACTCAAATCATTTGACTGGAAAGACCATTGCAACGCCCAGTTCAGCAAGGCGCTGGCCTTGGCCATAACCCTCATGCTGTTTGCCTTCCTGGTTACACCTAGGTCTGATTCGCAACGCCAGAAGGATGTCACTGCCATGGCCGAGATGGCTGAAGCGCCTCCCGACCAACGCCAGAAGGAAGAGGATGTCCAGGAGCAGGAAATCCAGATCAACATCCCGATGATCAGTGAAGAACTGGCAACCGAGGACACGCCTGAACTGGCTGAACAAAGGGCCCAGGCTCTGCAGGTCTTTGGCGACCTGCAATCCACCACCAGTTCATCCATTCAGTCTGGAAACGATGACAAACCTTTCGATTTTGTTCCCTGGGACGACCCGCCGGTGCCCATTGGCCGCATCAATCCTGTGTATCCGGATTTTGCCCGCCGGGCAAACGTACAGGGCACGGTGATGTTGGAAGTTGACGTCTACAAGGACGGCAGCGTGGGCAACATCAAAGTGCTACGCTCTGTCCAGGGCGGCCCCGGTGGTTTGGACGAAGCCGCGATCGCGGCGGTACGCTACATCCGCTTCCAACCCGGCAAGAGCAGCGGCAATCCCGTGGATACAACTGTGATCGTACCTGTCGAATTCAAATTAAATTAAGATACATTGGGAGTATTGCATGAAGTTTAACAAATTCGTATTCTGCCTGCTGTTGGTTTTGCTGGTCTCCGGATCGGCTTACGCGGCCATGGCTGAATCTTCATCAGGATCGAAGAAACTGGACCTTTCCCTCTACCACAATGTGGGTAACATTTGGCTGAGGGTGAGTAACTACGGTTTCTTCGGCTCCGGAGACGACGTGGTGCCACAGTACCCATCCCTGGAATATCCGGGTGGAAGCGGCATCGACTACCTCTACCAGGGTGCGCTCTGGTTCGGAGCCAAAAAATACCGCCGTGATGATGCCGGCCGCAAACTTTATTGGAAAGCCCAACATCCCAGCGCCGACAGCACTGGCACGGTTGCTCAAGGCTCCAGTGATTGGCGGCCCTGGATGAAACCTGTGGTCGACACGTTGGTTACAGTGGGTTTTGACGGCGACGCAGACCGTTATGAATTCCTTCCGGCTTACAATCCCTTGGTGGCTGGAAACGCTGCTGCGGTGGATATGTACAACGCCTACAACGCCTTGGACGGTATTGCATCCGCCAGCACCCGATACCAACAGCGAGGAGTGGATGACGACGGTGACGGAATCATCGACGAAGACTTTGTGGGCTACACCTTCCCCCTGCGAGTGGCCTCCGAGCTTCCCAGCCAGTTCCAATCCTTTGGCTCACAGTATATTGCCGACACCCAAAACTACGATATCATCAACTCCGGAACGAATGCCGAGATCTGGTTCCCCCTGGGATTCATGGAATTATCGGACAGGATGCACACGACCTTTGATTTCGCCAACCCCAACGACGACGACGGTGACGGCCAGGTTGACGAGGACGGAGCTCCTGTCTCTGAACAGGACTTCATCTCTTTCTATTACGACTATTGCCCCCTGGGCACGATCGGCGATCGCGACCTGGGCCAGTCCAGAAGCAGCAACCGCCATTATCCGCTTAATGTGCGCGTGAGGCAGATGTCCTACCAGTGGAGCTACGACTTCATCAAAAACCTGGTCTATGTGGAGTTCGATGTCACCAACATGAACATTGCCACCCAGGACACCCTTTTCGACTGCGCCATGGGCATTTACATGGACTGCGACACCGGGCCCCAAAGCATGGGTTCTGAAAAAGCGGCAGACGACAAATCCGGTTATGTCAAGGGTGAGGGATATGAATTTGCCTATACTTACGATGCAGACGGCGATGGCGGCCTGACCACCGGTCTGGTTGGCGCGCGCGTTTGCACGCCTGACCCTGAAAAGCTCCGGTTCCATTGCTGGTACTGGAAGGTGGGAGACGGTCCGGACGACTCTAATCCCTACTCCTGGAACTTCTCACCCCAGCGCACAGCCAACGAAAAATATTGGTTGTTGACAGGCAAGAATCCCAACGAAACCAAATACGCCCCCCTGCGTCCCGAGCAGATCGACCAGACGGAATACGAACAACCCTCCCCCAACGACACCAGATTCCTGTTCTGCTTCTACGGCGATCAAAAGGGAATGGGCTCCCCAACAGAGAATTCCTGGAACCTTGCCCCCGGCAAGACCATGAAGATCGTGGTTGCGGTGTTTCCCGGTGACGATAAGGAAGACCTTAAAGGCTCTTGCCAGTGGGCCAAAGATGTCTACGGCCGGGCTCAGCTGCTGAATGACGTTGTGCTTCCGGACACTTTCCCCCACTATAATCCGCCGGAACCTCCAGCAATACCCAAACTTTTCGCGGAGATGTCCGACAATGGCAACAAAATTGATCTGTATTGGGACAACCGCAGTGAGTTTTCCACCGATACCAAGACGGTCAGCAGCGCTTATATGGGCTGGCAACATCCGGACGGCCCTCAGTATAAACCTGGGCTGGATTCAGACCCCAACGCGGTTGACTGGAGCACTTACCCCCTCGAATTTCAGCGGCCCGCCCTGACCGATTCCCTTGCCAGCGGCTGGAACCCCAACGCAGAGGTCAATCCCTACACGGCATTTCGCCTGCGGCACGATTTCCAGGGCTACAGCTCCTGGGGCAGAAGTGGCAGCGGATCACAGGAAGACTGGACCTTGATGGAGCGCTGGGACAAAGTCGATACTGACCAGGATATTGAGGATTACTCTGTAAACTATGGGACAATATATCCAGGTATATACAAGAATTACGGCGGCTACCTGGGCGTCGACAAGGGATTGCCCAATAAAAACGAATGGAAAAAGGATCTCACGCCTGATCAGGCGGCCGAATTCTATACCCAATTCACAGTCTATGACGAAAACTATGCCTACACCCAGAATCCGGGTGACATTTTCTACGGCTGGCCTGTCTACGATCCCACTGTCGACTGGAGCACAGACCTGGAAGAGCAGGCACAAGCCATAGCGGATGCAAATTCCAGCTTGCCAGCGTTCATGATCAAGAATCTTCAGGCCCGGCTTTTCAAGCATCCCGAGATGCGGCCGGAGATCTTCGATGAGCTCTATGATTCCAATATGATCCCCCTTCCTGGTCATGGCGGTCAGGTCAATATTCCCCAGTCCACCCCACCCACTGCAGCAGAGCTTGATAAGCTGGCCAATTTGAAAAATGAAAGGCTTGCCCGCCGTTATTACAACTCCGCGATCATGTACCCCCGCAAGGGTGTTGAATGCTATGTGGCGATAACAGCCTACGACCGCGGTATGCCTGAAAAGAAACTCAATTTCCTGGAAACTGGTCGTGACGCCGATGCCAACATGAAGATCTTCTTCCCCGGCACGCTTGCCCGGGAAACCATGGATAACATCTATGTGGTGCCCAATCCCTACATTGGCAGAAGCACCTTCGACGGCCGTCGCGACAACGACGAAAAAGGCGACAAGAGCCGCAGGCTGTGGTTCATCAATCTGCCGCAGCAGTGCAAAATCCGCGTCTATACGCTGGCTGGAGATCTGGTGCAGGAAATGGATCACGATGGAGCCTACCAGGCCGACATCATCACTGTTTCCAAAGCCGCCACTCAGGGATTGGCCGCCAGCGGCATGCACGCCTGGGATCTGCTCTCCAAGCACAATCAGATCATCGCCCCCGGAGTGTATCTCTACTCCATCCAAAACAAGGCCGACAACCAGATCAAGGTCGGCAAGTTCGTCATCATCAAATAGGGGAGGAATAGTGAAAAAACAACCTATCTTGATCGTCGTTTTGGCACTTATGATGTTGCCCGGACTGCTGTCCGCCAAGCCATTCGGCAAGGTCGGAACGGCAGCTCTGCAATTCCTTAAACTGGGTGTGGACGCCCGCGCCATCGGCATGGGCGAAGCCTACACCGCAGTCACAGACGACGTTTCTTCTGTATACTGGAATCCCGCCGGACTTGCCCCCGCCTTTGAGAATCAGGCCATGGCCTCCCACACCAACTGGCCTGCCGGCATCATGCACGATTTCGTGGCCGGCACCTACACCAACGGCGTCTCCACCTTTGCCGCCTACGGTTCTGTGCTGCACATGGACAAGATGGATATCACCGATGAAGAAACCTTCGGGCCCACCGGTGAGCAGTTCACCAACAGCAGCATGGCGTTTGGCCTCAACTACGCGCAGCAGTTCACAAACAAGTTCTCCGCCGGCATCGGCGTGAAGTATTTGAGGGAGAATCTCTACACCTTCTCCGTGAACAGCTATGCTTTCGACGTCGGCTCAATCTACAACACCGGCTGGAAAAACCTCAAGATCGGCATGGCCCTGCGCAATTTCGGCCCCGACATCCGCTATCTGGTGGATGACGACGAAGACGGAAGCAACGACGAAGATCCCTTCGACCTCTTCGACAACGATGGCGACGGAATGATCGACGAAGACGGCCAGGAACTCGATTCCAAGATCCCCATGAGTTTCTCGCTGGGGATCTGTGGAGACGTGCTGCGCACCGACACCACTCATCTGATCGTTTCCGCCCAGTTGGACAACGTTATCGACCGCATGGAAACCTGGAACCTCGGCGCGGAATACAAGCTGGGCAACCTCTTCCTCCGCGGAGGCTACCAGCTCAATTATGATGCCAATGGCTTCAGCGCCGGGCTCGGATACCAGATCCCGACCCGCTTTGCCATTATCAATATCGACTACGCCTACACAGACATGGGCGCTCTAAAAGAAACCTTCCTTAAAAGCGCTCACCGCCTGTCCCTCAAATTCAAGTTTTAACCTTATGACCCCAGAAATACAGGAGGTATAAATGAAAAAAACCATACTGGTCATATTAACGCTCAGCCTTGCCCTTGGCCTTGGTTTCGCCAAGGACTTGCTGCCCGCAACAACCTTAAAAGTACTGCCAACCTCGATCGAGAAGAAAACACCGGTTGATCCGGACAACGCTTTCCCGGTGGTCCAATCCCGCGTGGCCCCGCAGTATAGCTTCACCAAGCTGCCCACCGCGATCATCACCAACTACTACGATTACATGATCGGCAGTTACAACGGCCTGCCCCTCAGGGTGATCCCCGATGTCGCCGGAGGCGGCTATTTCATGACCTATCACGGTCGCCGCCAACCCACCAGCACACGCCGTGCTTTCTACACCTACCTCGATGCCTCGGGCAATGTGATCAATAACAACGAGGTCACCAGCGTCCAGAA
>JAGOIS010000064.1 GCA_017995495.1 Candidatus Cloacimonadota bacterium | reverse complement strand
GGTTTAGGGCGATCTTGGCATAGGCACGGAAGCCGCAGAGGGCCACAAATTCGGTGAGCGCGCAGATGAGTTCCGGCTTGGGGCGGGGATCACGGTAGTTTCGGCGGGGTGAATCCAAAGGCAAGCCCAGGCTGTTTTCCCGCTCCCAGCCCAGCCGGGCCTGAAGTTCGGAAGGGTGGGCCTGGATGGATAGGGGCTGGTGGGCGGCCAAAACTTTCAGCAGAAAGGGCAGTTCCCCGCTGGCCAACTGCGCGCCCCGGCCCAGGATCCTCTCCGGATCGGAGGCGATCAGGTCCCGCAGGCTGGTCTCGGTGGAGCCGACCATCAGCCTTGAAGGCGCCGCGGGGTGCGCGCCCATCCACATTTCCGCCACAGGAAGCTCCGGATCGGGAGTTTTGCCCAGCAGGCGCGGGATAAAGTCCGGCGAGCCCCAGGCGTAGTGTTTGAGCGGATTGATCAGCTTGTGCAAGGCCACAGCTCAATCTCCGGCCTTGCCCAGGCGGCTTTGCAGAAGCTGCAGCAGTGGACTGAACAGGGGAAAATAGCGTTTTGCCCGGCGCAGATATTCGCGGGCTTGGGTGAACTGCTTTTGCTGGATGAGGAGGCGGATCAACTCCTCGTAGAGCGCCACCGTGTAGGGGTTTCGCTCGATCGCGCGTTCCAGCGGGCCGATGGCGCGGGAGGGCATGCCGCATTTCACGGCGCAATCGGCATAGATCAAAACATGGTCGCTCTGCATCACGGCTCCGCTCTGTTCGAAGGCCAGAAAAGCGGTGAGCGCCATCAGCCAGTTTTGGAAATGGGCGTAGGTGAGTCCCTTGAGCAGCAGCAGATGGCGGTGCTGGCCGATCCTGGCCTCGGCTTTGGCGATGTAATCCCTGGCCGCTTCGTAATCCTCGATCCGCAGCAGTTGCTCGATCAGCAGGAAATAGATGAAGGGATTGTTGTCGATCACCGCCATCATTTCGCGCATGATGGCGATGCTTTCGCTGTTGCGGCCCAGGTAGGCCAGCGCCAGGGCCTTGTTGTAACGCACATCCGCCTGGGGATCGCTGATCTGGTCGTAATAGACGATGGCCAGTTGGTATTCGCCCTGGGCAAAAAAGGTGTTGCCGATGATGAGTTTTAGCTGATTGTCGTCCGGCTGCAGCCTGAGCGCGGTCTGATAGCACTTCACAGCCTTTTCGAAAAGCTGGCGCTTCTGGTAAAAATCGCCCAAGGCGATCACCGGGCGCGCGTCCCGCGGATTTTCCTCCACTGCCCTGATGAGCAGCTGCACCGCGTGGATCCAGTTGGTCTTCATCAGCGCTTCCGCGCGCAGGATCAGGTTTTGCAGGTCTCGGTCAGCCAGCAAGCGGATCTCCTGAGGGTGACGCCCTCATCTTCCCGGCGTAGATCCGGCTCTCGCCTTGGAAGCGGATCATGGCAATTCCTTCAGGATCTCCTCAACCGCGCGCTCCAACTGGGTGTCGCGGCCGGCGATCTCGTCTGCGGGACTAATCTCGACCACGATGTCCGGCCTGACCCCGCCGCCCTCCATATTCGTGCCGTCCAGCTTGTACCAGCCGGAGCCGGGCAGGCGCATGGAAGAGCCGTCTAAAAGTTGATATTCCCAAGTGCCGATCACCGACCCGCTGGAAGGGGTTCCCACCACCTTGCCCAGTTTGAGTTCCTGATACACGGTGGGGAAGATCTCTCCGTCAGAAAACGAATTTTCATCCGCGAGCACTATGCTGGGCTTCGTCCAGGCGCGGCGCGGCTCCTGATTCCGCTCGCCGCTGTAGCGCCGGGAGGTGGACCAGGCATAGGGCTGTTTGTTCAGCAGAGAAATGATCTGGTCGTGCACGTGTCCACCGGTATTGCCCCGCACGTCGATGATCAGCGCCTCCTTGTCCGCGTTGTCGCGGAACACCTCGCGCTGGAAGTTCTCAAAATCGCGGTTGCCCATGGCGGGAATGTGCACGTAGCCGATCCGGCCGCCGGTGAGTGAATCGACCTCGGCGCGGCTGCGGCCCACCTTGTAATCGTAGTGCAGCGCCCGGTTCTGCGACCAGTTCAGTCCGTTGATCCAAGCCTCCTGCTCCCGGTCGCCGCTGACCAGGCGCAGGCGGATGCGCTTGCCGGTCTTGTCAGCCAGCAGCGAATCCACCGGAGTGGAAGGCGTGATGGGGATGCCGTCGATGTGGGTGAGGATGTCCCCGGCTTTTACGCGGTAGATGGTGGCCAGGCGGGAAGTGGGGTAGACCACGCTGAGCCGGATCCCGCGGGAAAGGATCTCAGTCTGGTCGAATTCCACCCCCAGCCAGGCGGGCTGCCCAAAGTTTGGTCCGAAGCCTTCACGACGCGGATAAAACCCAGTATGGGATGCATTTACGTCTCCGATCATCTCATTCACGATGGCGCTGATGTCCTCGATGGAGCGGGCCCGGCTGGCATAAGGATGATAGAGGTCGAAGAGTTTCTGCCAGTTCTTGCCGTGCATGTTCGGATCGTAGAAATTGAGGCCAAACACGCCCCAGACCTCTTCGAAGACCCGCTGGTTGAGCAGGCTGTTGCTGTAACTATAATCAAATTCGGCGGTCAGCTCGCCCTTGTTGCGTTTTTCCAGATTGTGCCAGCGCACTTTCCCGCCCTGGAGGTAATACACTGTGTTGCCCACCCAGCGCAGATTGGAGGCGTCTTTACCCAAGTCCTGCAATTCCTTGGCATTCTGCCCAAAGATGTTGGCCCGCTTGAGTTTGAGGGTCCCGGCGTTGCTGTCGGAGCTGTAATAGAATGTGCTGTCGTCAATAACGCGCTCCACCCGCAGCCAGCGGTCAGGCTCGCTCAGGATCTGGTAGAGCCTCTTCTCTATGCCTTCCCACACCACTTTCAGCTCTTTTTTCTCTGGCGGCGCCTCTGCCGCGGCTGGTTTCAGGGTGTCCGGTTCAGCGGGGATGGTGATATCCAGCACCAGATCGCTTTCGATCACCTGCTTTCCGTTCTCCACCTTCACCGGGGGGTAAAAGATCTCCTTCCAGTTGTCCACCTCCAATTCATATTCGTCGCGGGGCTCCAGGTCCAGGCGGAAAATGCCGTTGGAGCGTCCGATCAGGATGGAGCGGTCGTCCTTGGTCCAAGCCAGGGAACCGATCCAGGAATCTTCGTTCATGATCTTGGTATGGGTGTCCGCGGCAAAGTCGTAGAGCCAGAGTTCCCTCATCCAGACATCTTCCCTGGTGGTGGCATAGACGGCGTAATCCCCGCTGGAGTTGATGGCAAAATTGCTGGAGAGGGGCCGGCTGACAGCCAGGGGACGCAATGCGGCCAGGCTGGAATCGGCCACGGCGATCCGACTGCTGAGGCGCTTGTCGCCATACAGCACCACCCATTTGCCGCTGGGATCGCGGGAAATTCCCTCCACGTCCAGGCTGTCCGTCCCGAACCACTTCACCTGGCTGAGTTGCATCAGGCTGTCGCAGGTTACGCTGTAGAGTTTGTGGATGCCCCCGTCCATCATTTGCAGCACCAGGCTGCGGTTGTCGGCCATGAATTCCAGGTCGCCGATGGAGGTCTGGTCGCGGCTGATCTGTTTCACCTCGCCGCCCTTGCGGGGCATGAAAAAGGTGTCGTATTTGTATTTGAAGCCGATCAGCAGGTCGTCGCCGGAAACGGCAAAGGCCTCAAAGCTATCCTTCATTTTTTCCCGGCGCACGTCCGGCTGCCAGAGGTCCGAATTGATCTTCAGATCGAGCTTGGATGCCCCGGCGGCGGGGTCGTAGCGCCAGATCTCGTTGAAGTGTTCAAACACCATGCGGTCGTTGCTGCGGGCAATGCTGAGGTCGCGGGCGGACCAGAGGGGGAGGCGGGTCAGTTGGCGCGGCGCGGAGAAATCCCCTTTTCCGGCGCGAAAGATCTGAAAGCGTTCGCCGTCCGAGGCGCAGAAATACAGCGATCCGTCCAGATGGGAGTAGCGGGGATAGCGTTCGGTGAGCTCGGTGTTGGTGAGCCGGGTGTAGGTTTTGGTGGCCAGGTCGATCCGCCAAAGTTCCCCGGCAATGCTGCCCCGGTAGGCTTCGCGGTGGGGAGAGCCGTTGCGGTTGAAGACGATGCTCTGGTTGTCCGGCGAGAGGGACGCGTAGCGGTCGCCGATCTCGGCCAGCAGGGTGGGCCTGCTGCCGTCCAGCGGCACGCGGTAAAAGGAGCTGCCAAAGCTCTGGGTGTAGCGGGTGCAGAGCAGGCTGTTCCCGTCCGCGAACCAATCGCAGATGGTGTAGCTTTCGCGGATCACGGGCCGGGACTCGCCGGTCTCCACCGAGATCAGATAGGGATGGGTGGCGCCCTCGCGGTTGCTGTTGAAAGCTATCCAATTGCCGTCCGGAGACCAGCCAGGCCCCCACTCGCCGGCTTCGGTGGAGGTGAGGCGGCTGGCTTCCCCACCCTCGAAGGGCACCAGCCAAAGATCGTTGGCGTAAACAAAGCACACCCGCTCACCATCCGGCGAGATGGCCGGATCGGAGGCAAATTCAGGTTCCAGGGCCCAGCCGAGGGCCGCGATCAACGTCAGGATCACGATTAGAAGCTGTTTCATGTGGTCAATCCTTTAATCTTTTTCCCAGATCTCCAGGCCGGTTTTCCTGCCCTGGATATGATACTCGTGTTTCAGCACCCGCACCCGCGCCGGCGGATACAGCTCGCCCCGCACGCGCAGACCCAGTTTGTCCCCGTCCGTGCGGTTTATAAATCTGTTCAGCTGCCTGTCGAATTCTTCCTCGCAGGCCTTGATGCGCAGGTTCAGTTCCCCGATCGCTTCCGAGTTCAGCTCCGGAGCGTCCTTCAGCCGGATCATTTCCCGCGTCATCCGCATCAGCAGCGCCTTGTGATAGGGCCCGATGGTGATCTCCACTCCGGTTTCCCCTCCCGCCGGATCGCCCAGATCCCGCAGCTCCACGCTTCCTCCGGATTCCAGATGCCCGCCGCTGAGCGAGCCGGTGGCGCTGTTGACCCCGCCGTCGGCCACCACCTCGCTGGCAGTGATCCTGTCTTGAAATTCCATGCTTCCCCGGCAGAGCACCCGCGAGGATTTGATCCCCGAGCAGCTGATGTTTCCCCCCACATCCAGCCCCGGCTGGCGGCAGTCGATTATTTCGCCGTCCAGGCTCAGGTCGCCGCGGCAACTCAGGGTCACGTTTGTCAGGTCGCCCCGCACGCGCACGTTTCCGGCCGCGTAAAGTACTGTGTTGGTTATGCTTCCGCCTATCTCCAGATCCACCTGGGAACGCAGCTCACGCGCCTCGTCCTGGATGCTCCCCGCCAGGAAAAGTTTCTCCATCACGCTGATGCGGCCGTCTTCGCCCACGCTCACAAAGCCGCTCCGCCCGGCCACGAACTGGCGCTTGTCCAGGCTGAAGCTCACGTTTTCCCCAGCCACCTGGCGCGCGGCTTCGAGGTCGAACTCCTCATCCTGCAGCATTTCCCCGTAGATGTCGTAGATGGAACCCTGGCGTTCAAAGATGTTGCTGCTGTAATCCGCGATCACGGTTCCTGCCTCGATGCAAGTGAGTTTTTCCAGGTCCTGGGTTCGCACCCGGCCGTCAAAGTGTTTGGCCAGTTCGAGGTCAAAGAAGTAATTCAGCTTGGTTTCGCCCTTCACGCGGTTGCACATGGCGATGGGGAAGGGGCTGTCGAAATCCTTTTCCAGCCCGTGTTTGCGCATATATTTGCCGGCTTCGTCAAAGCCGGTCTTGATGCCGGCCTCGTCGATCAGGGCCAGGATGTCGTGTTCATCGGTCAGCCGCCCGGAGCGGCGGATGGTCAGCCAGGCCGAGAGCCGGTCGTCGCGCAGTTCCAGCCTGATATTGCCGTCCCGGTTGGTGAGGATCTTACTCATATTCAAGTCCGATCAGGTTCATCTGGCGGTCGTGGGTGCCGTCCCGCCGGTAGGAATGATGCACACTGGATTCCAGGGTGCAGACAAATTGTTGCTCGATGTTGAAAAAAGGCAGTCCGGCGGCGATAAGCTGCCGGAACACCGCCAGCCTCAGGTCCAGATGCCGGAATCCGGAGGGGTCCGGGGCCAAGCCCTGCCTGCTCAGGCTGGCGTTGAATTCCTCCCAGGTGGCGGCATCCACCTCATAGTGCCGCGCGCAGATGCCGGGCCCGATATAGGCCACCAAGTCTTTTGCCGCGATGCCGAACCGCTCTTCCAAAAGCCGTACCGTTTTGCCGGTAATGTTCAGCCGGGTGCCCTCGCGGCCGCTGTGGATGGCCGCCACCGCGCGGTTTTGCGCATCCCGGAGCAACACGGGAAGGCAATCGGCAGTGCGGACCAGCAGATATTGGTTTGGGACGGATGTGATCAGGGCGTCAGCTCCCGCGATCTGGGGATGGCTGCCCCAGCCGGCGCCGCAATCCTCTTCACCGCAGATGTGCACCCCGTCCCCGGCCACCTGCTCCGCGACCACCGTCCGGCTGGCCGGGATGGTTTTGCCTCCAACTCGGATGTCGCCCTGCTCCCGCATCACCCGGCGGTAACCCGGTTCCCGTTCGCCCAGATGCAGCCAGGTGGTCACGCTTCCACTCCCGTGTATTCCACCCTCACCTTAAGCGGGCGGTAGATCTCGGTGTTCTTGTTTTTCACCAGCATGCGCAGTATCTGGTTCATCAGGTTGGGGATCTTCCGCAGCGCGTTCAGCGACCAGAGCAGGCAGATGCCCGCGGCGATGCTGAGCGCGATCCGCGGCCCCAGTTGGCGGGTGAGCGAACCGAGCAGCAGGCTGCCGAAGGGCATGATGGATTGGAAGGTCATCGTGTACACGCTCAGCACGCGGCCCCGCATGCCGGGATCGGCCACGCTTTGCAGGATGGTGTTGGTGGAGCTCATCTGGATGGTCAGGCCCAGGCCGATGAAGACCATGAAGAGCAGGCTCAGCGCCACACTGCGGCTGTTGGCCAGGCCGATCAGCGCCAGGCTGGACACGCAGCCCAGGGCCGCCGTGATGAGGGGCAGACCCTTGATCGTTTTGCGGCCCGCCATATAGAAGGCGCTGGCCAGGGCTCCGATCCCCGCGAAGGTGAGCATCAGGCCCTGGGTGCCGGCGTTGCCTTTCAGCACATCCCGCGCGAAGACGGGGATGATCGAGCTGTAGCTCATCGCGAAAAGCATGAACACACCCAGGTTGGCGATCAGCCAGCGGATCGGCAGGCTGCGCCAGGAATAGCTCCAGCCTGCCCGGATCTTGGCCAGGATGGGCGCCCCGCCGGGTTTGAGGGCCGGATAGCTGATCCTGATGGCCAGCAGCGAGGCGATCACCGCCAGATAGGATACGGCGTTGATCAAAAAGCAGACGCCCTCTCCGAAGGCCACGATCATCGCCCCGCCGATGGAGGGCCCCACCAGGCGGGCGGAATTGAACATGGCGGAATTGGTGGCGATGGCGTTTGGCAGCAGGCTGCGTTTGGAAACCAGGTCCAGCACAAAGTTTTGCCGGAAGGGGGCGTCCAGGCCTTCCACGATCCCCTGCCACAAGGCCAGCACGATCAGCGGCCACCAGCGGGCCGCGTTGATGTAGCCGGAGAGCACGCCCGCCGCCAGCAGGCCTGCCTGGAGCATAAAGAGCGACTGCGTGAGGATCAGGGTCCTGCGCCGGTCCCACCGGTCGGCCCAGGCACCGGCAAAGGGGCTCACGAACAGCGATGGGATCATGCTCAAAAAGCCGATCAAACCCAGCAGGAAAGCGGAATTGGTGAGCCGGTACACAAACCAGCTCATGGTGGTGCGCTGCACCCAGGTGCCGATCACGGAAAGTAGCTGGCCGGAGAAGAAGAGGCGGTAGTTGCGCACGGTGAGCGAGATGAAGCGCTCCCGCACCCCGTTCCGGAGCCAGTTGGCCGCTTTTGCCGCCACTCCGCCTCGTGCCGCCGCCATTTCTGATCCCCTGGCCACGCCCAGGCCCGTCAGGCCTGACCTTCCGTTTGGGCGGCGGCGGTGTCCAGCTTGTCGCTGTGTTCAAAGCGCAGTTCTTTGGCCTTGTTGTATTTGGCCAGAATCTGCTCCCGCTCCTCCGCGCCGGCCTCAGCCAGGATGAATTCAAAGATCTCCTCGGTGCCCAGGGTCTCCTTTTCAAAGAGTTCCGCCGCCAGCTTTTCCAGCAGCCCGCGCCGCTTTTTGAGGATGTCCAGCGCCTTGTCGTAGGCGCGGGAGATGAAGCCGCGGATCTCGCTGTCGATCAGTTGCGCGGTTTCGTTGCTGTGCACGTCGCGGCCGATAAGTTCTTTGCCCAGATACACTTCGCCCTGCTCCTTGCCGATGGTCATCGGGCCGAAAGCTTCGCTCATGCC
>JAGOIS010000063.1 GCA_017995495.1 Candidatus Cloacimonadota bacterium | reverse complement strand
TTGCAGAGGTTCTGGCCGAAGGCCACGACGTGGGAATTGTAGGTGAGCCAATATTTTTCGGGCAATTTGACCCGCAGGGCCATCTCCGTTTCGAAGGGGGTTTTGGTGCTCACGTAGCCCCAGCGGTTGCTGATCCTGTGCACATGCACGTCCACGCAGATGGCGGGCAGGGAGAAGGCCACCGCGCGTACGAGATTGGCGGTTTTGCGCCCCACCCCGGGAAGCTGGAGCAGAGCGTCGATCTCGGAGGGAACCTGCCCGCCGAAACGTTCTTTGAGCACGGCGGGAAGCTGTTTGAGATGCTTGGTCTTTTCGTTGTGAAAGCCCACCTGGCGGATGAGTGAATTCAGTTTGGCGGCGCTGATCCTTTCCAGGTCGTCGGGTCCATCCACCTCAGCGAACAAGGCGGCCGAGGCTTTGGAGGTTGTTTCGTCCTTGGTGCGGGCGCTGAGGATGGTGGCCACCAAAACCTTGAAGGGGTCTTTGGTCTGCACTTGGATCAGGTCCACAATTGGGGTCTTCACTTGGTTGAAATGGGTTGCCAATTCCTGCATCACCGCGTCGATATTGAATCTGGGCATACTGATTCCTCTGGATCCCTCCGCCGGGGCGAAAGGAGGCCGAAAATATTTGTTGCAGGATTTCGCGGCCCGCCGAATCTGTCAATCACAAGGAGTTAACATGTGCGGAAGATTTGCCCAGGTGATCAAACATGACCGGCTGCAAAAGCTGGAGAAAGAGCTGCGGCTGACCCAACTGGCGGAGCAGGTGGAACTGAATTTCAACGTGGCCCCCACCCAAACGGTGATGGCCATTCTGAGCCAGGACGGGGGACGTTATCCCGGTTTTTTCCGCTGGGGCCTGATCCCTTCCTGGAGCCGGGAACCGACCAAATTTACCCTGATCAATGTGCGGGCGGAGACCATCACCTCCAAACCCACATTCCGCAGTGGATTGCAGCGCCGCCGCTGTCTCGTGCCGGCCAACGGATTTTACGAGTGGAGAAAGAGCGACAGGCAGCCCTTCTTCATCCATGCCGCCCATGACGATCTGATCTACATGGCAGGCATTTACGACGCCTGGAGCGCTCCGGACGGCAGTTACATTCCTTCCCTGGGGATCATCACCACCCAGCCAAACGCAGTGATGAAAAGCATCCACGACCGCATGCCGGTGTTGCTATCCGGAGAAGAGCGCCTGGCCTGGCTGGAGCATGAGAAGATCGACGCGCTGGACTTTGTGCCGCTGCTCAAACCCGCGCCTGATGAGGACCTGGCCCTGCGGCCGGTGAGCACATTTGTGAACCGGGTGGGCAACAACTCCGAGAAATGCTGGCAGGCCGTCTGAACCGGGATCAGAAATAGCGGAGCAGGATGTAGGCGGTGCTTATCGCCAGCGAACACAGGGTAAAAACCACGCTGATCTTGGTGAAATCCCAAAACGAGATGTGAAAGTCGTTCTGCTTGGCTATCCCCACCGAGACGATGTTGGCCGAAGCCCCGATCAGGGTCCCGTTCCCGCCCAGACAGGTTCCCAGGGAAAGAGACCACCAGATGGGGTCCATCAGTGCGGCACTGTTGATCACCTGGCTGATTTGTTTCAGCACAGGGATCATGGTGGCCACGAAAGGCACGTTGTCCACGAAAGCAGAAAACACGCCTGAGAGCCAGAGGATGGCCATCGATGTGGAGCGGGGATTTCCTCCCGTCGTGCTGATCACTTTTTCAGCCAGCAGGTTTATGAACCCTGTTTTCACCAGCCCTTCCACGATGATGAAGAGTCCGATGAAAAAAAAGAGCGTGACCCAATCGATCTCTTTGGCCATCACTGGTTCCATGTGTCTGCGGTTGCTGATGATCATCAGGATCAGCGCCGCGGTCATGGAAATGCTGGCTGTGCCGATGCGCAGAAATCCGTCCAAAGCCAGGGCCAGGAGCATCAGACCCAGCACGGTCAAGGAGATTATAAGCGTCCGCTTGTCTGTAATGAGTTTTTCTTCGTTGTAGCTCATCAGCTTGGCCCGGTTGGTGAGGCTGACGTGAAGTTTTTTGTGGTAAAACAGAAAGATGAGAGCCAGGCTGAAGATCACTGAGGCGATGGCAGCCGGGGCCAGGTTGAATACAAAATCCAGGAAATTTTTGCCGATGGCGCTGCCCAGGATCACGTTGGGCGGGTCTCCCACCATGGTTGACGCTCCACCCATGTTGGCGGCCACAGCCATGGTGATGATGAAAGGTACAGGGGTGATCTTCAGTTCGTGGCAGATGAGCATCGCCACGGGAACCAGGATCATCACGGCTGTAACGCTATCCAGAAAAGCCGCGAAAAAAGCGGTGATCACAAACATCAGCATCATGATGGCCAGAGGATGGCCCCGCACCAGTTTGGCGGTCTTGATGGCCACATACATGAAGACCCCGGTTTTCTTGAGCACCGAGATCACCAGCATCATGCCGATGAGGAAGAAAATGACGTTCCAATCCACAGCCAGAAAGGCCTCACCCTGGGTGAGAACACCAGTGACCACCAGGATGAAGCCTCCCATAAGGGCGGCCAGCATCTTATTGATCCACTCTGTGATGATGAGTATGTAGGCGGCGGCAAAGATGAGCAAGGCCGCCAGCATGGCAAAACCGGGGTTCATGCTTTGATCACCTTGCGGAAGATGTCCATGGCCGTCACAATGCCCTCCAGCCTGCCGTTTTCCACCACGCAGAAATACCTGCGGCCATCCTTGATCATGTGATAAACGGCTTCCACGATCGAGTCATCCGGATCCAGGCATTTCATGTCGGTGCGCATAATTTCGCCGGCATGGATGTCCTCCTCCTTTTCAAACAGGTTTTCCAGGGGTTCATAGGACTTGAGGAATTTCAGATCGCCGATGCGCATCAAATAGTCCGGAACCCCCACCTTGAGGATATCCAGGATGTTGATCTCACCCATGTATCTGCCCTCCGCATCGATCACAGGCAGGATGCTGATCCTGTGTTCGTTGATCAGGCTGTTCACTTCGCTGAGGGTGAAATCCGGGCGCACGCACACGGGGTTGGGTACCATGAAGTCAGCGACGGTGAGGTCTGAGCCAACCTCGAATTTCTCATGCCTCAGCCAGTGGATCACACCATGCCCGTCGCGCAGCGAGAGCAGATGGCGCATGGCCTTTTCATCCCGGGAAAGCTTCAGCAGGGCGGACACGATGTTCAGATAGACCTTGGAGGAGGAGCGGTCCGTGAAGATCAGCACCACCCAGTGGACCTTGATGCCTTGGTAGTCCAGGGGAGTTTGCAGAAAGGTCATCCCGATCAGGGTGTCCGCCAGCCCCCCCAGGCGGATATGAGGGATGGCGATCCCGGTGGGATAGGCCATCGGGGCTTCCTGTTCGCGCTCCAGAATGGCGTCCAGCATGGGCTGACCACACTTCGGGGTGTTGTGGTGCCGCTGGGCGCAGATCCTGGTGATGATGTCCTGATAGATCTGTTCCCGGGGCAGGATTCGGGGTTCAAAAGCGATGGTTCGGGGATCCAGAAAATCCGCTAATAGCATCGGTTACCTCGGTAAGGTCAATTTAGAGGGCATGCTTCGCTGCCGGCTATTCCAGTCAACTTTTTTCTGTTATCGGCGTTTCCGAGGCTTGTTCTTAGCTTGGGATTAGCAAATCCCGGAGATCTTAGTTTACAGCCACCCTGAGGGCGTTGAGGTTGACATTTTGGCCGCCGCTGACTTTCACATATCCAGCTGGGACGGTGCTGATATCCGTGATCTTGGCCTTCATCCACCAGCCGCCGCGGGTTTCCTCACTGGTCTGGGGAGCGCGGTTATTTCCCTTGGCGTCAGTCAGCTGCAGGAAAAAGACCTCTTTATCCAGGACGAGATCACCGTTTCTGGCCAGGCGGGTCTTGTTGAAGTAAATGGTCCAGATCTGTTGGCTGTCCAGAAAGCGGAGAAAGCGGCTCGCGTTGTTATGTTCGGGATCCGGGGCCGCCTCTATTCTGCCCAGGGAGGCGAACACGAAAGGCTGTTTGGCCAGGGGCTGCTCCATCACAAAGTATTCATCCACCCGCACAAAATGGGCGTCGGTGCCCGCTTCCGGCAGCTGGGAACTGGTGGCTGGCTGAGCCACGACCGCGGGATTGGGCAGGGCGGAATTGAGCCAGGAATTGGGCACACAGGCGCTTAGGGCCAAAGCCGCCGCGATCGCGATCAGCGCGGCCGATCGGTAAAATTTCATATATCCGTTCATGTTATCACACCTCACGGGGGATGCTGGTCCCCTTTTTACAATATAACCCGCCCAGGCAGCGGTTCCTGCATAAAAATAACGGGCGGCTACTTCCCCAGGCCCAGGCGCTGTTGCTGATAGGTCTTGTTTTGGATGTTGCGCCACCAGTCCTGGTTTTCCAGATACCAGAGCACGGTCTTGCGGATGCCGGTGGCGAAGGTTTCCTGGGGTACCCAGCCCAGTTCACGCTGGATCTTGGAGGCGTCGATGGCATAGCGGAGGTCGTGCCCGGGCCTGTCGGCTACGTAAGTGATGAGTTCTGTGTATGATCCCAGTTTTGGAGAAGGCCGCAGTTCATCCAGCAGGCCGCAGATGGTGGTAACGATGTCGATGTTCTTCATTTCGTTGTGGCCGCCGATGTTGTAGGTCTGGCCGGGCCGGCCTTTGGCAATGATGGTGTTGATGGCGTCGCAGTGATCGCGCACGTAGAGCCAGTCGCGAACGTTCAGACCCTGTCCGTAAACAGGCAGGGGCTTGTGTTCCAAACAGTTGAGGATCATCAGGGGGATCAATTTCTCCGGAAATTGGTAACCGCCATAGTTGTTTGAGCAATTGGAGATGAGCACCGGAAGGCCGAAGGTGCGGTGCCAGGCCCTCACCAGATGGTCGGAGCCGGCTTTGGAAGCGGAATATGGCGAGGAGGGATCGTAGGAAGTGGTTTCCGTGAACATGCCCTCGGCGCCCAAAGAACCGAAAACCTCATCGGTGGAGACATGGTGGAACCGGAAATCCTTTTTCCCTGCCTCATCCAGGCCGCGCCAATAGCGTAGCGCGGTGTCCAGAAGCACCGCGGTGCCAAGAACATTGGTGTTGATGAATTCCATGGGTCCGTCAATAGAGCGGTCCACATGGGATTCCGCGGCGAAATTGACCACGGTGTCGGGACGGAAACCCACGCAGACCCGGGTCATGGCTTCGGAATCGCAAATATCTTCTTTTACAAAGCTATAGCGCTCCGGATATTTTGCCCCTACTGCGGCCAGGCTGGCTGGGTTGCCGGCATAGGTAAGCTTGTCAATATTGAGCACTCTGCCCTGGAAACCGGGGTCTGCAAAAAGGTGGTGGATGTAGTTGGCGCCAATAAA
This sequence comes from Candidatus Cloacimonadota bacterium, assembly GCA_017995495.1. Classification (GTDB taxonomy): domain Bacteria; phylum Cloacimonadota; class Cloacimonadia; order Cloacimonadales; family Cloacimonadaceae; genus Syntrophosphaera. The sequence continues at coordinate 2,967 of JAGOIS010000063.1, read as the reverse complement.
TCCCGCGCCGCCGGTGACGATGATCCTGTTCATGATTCTCTCCTTGCTGTTCTCAGTAATTCCCGCAGCCTGGCCAACTCCGCGGTGCTGGAAAAGCTGAGGGTGATCCTGCCCCGGTGGCCGGTCTGGCTGACCCTGGCTTTCAGCCCCAGGGCGCCGCGCAATTCCAGTTCCAGTTCTTTGGCCAGGTCCGGATCAGCGGGCTGTTCCTTCACCTTGCTTTGGGCAAAGGTTCGGGCTTTTTCCTCAGCCTGGCGAACGTTGAGACGGTATTGCATAATATGCTGCGCGAAAAGGGATTGCAAGCCCGGATCCACTCCCAGCACCGCCCTCGCGTGACCGGGGCTGAGCTGACCTGCGGAGATCAGGGACTGCACTTCCAGGGGCAGCTTGAGCAGCCGGATGCTGTTGGTCACCGTGGTCCTGTCCCGGGAAACGATCTGCGCCACCTCCTGATGGGTGAGGGCAAAATCATCCGCCAGGGTCTGATAGGCGCAGGCTTCCTCGATCGGATCGAGGTCCTCGCGCTGGACGTTTTCCACGATGGCCAGCTGCAGCTGCTCTTTCTCACTGACGCTGCGGATCACCACCGGCACCGTGGCCAGCCCGGCCAGGCGCGCAGCCTGCAGGCGTCTTTCACCCGCGATGAGTTCATAGGCCGAGCCCTCTGTTTTATTTACTATCAGTGGCTGGATGATGCCGTTGATCTTGATCGACCGGGCAAGTTCGTCCAAAGCGCCGGGATCGAAATTCCGACGGGGCTGGTGGGGATTGGTCCTGATCTGTTCGAGGGGCAGGGTGCCAAGATTTGATCTGGTTTCCAGATTATCCTGGCCCTGGGGGATCAGGGCGCTGAGTCCGCGGCCGAGGCGCTCGTTCATAATTGGGCTGTCCTTTCGATGATCTCCGTGGCCAGGTTCAGGTAACTCATGGCGCCGGGAGAACGTATATCGTAGAGAAATATGGGTTTGCCGAAGCTGGGGGCCTCGGTGAGCTTGATGTTTCGGGGGATGATGGTGCGGAACACCTTGTCCTTGAAATAGTGCCGCACCTCACGCGCCACCTGCAGGGAGAGGTTCACGCGGCGGTCAAACATGGTGAGCAGGATGCCGATGATGTTCAGAGACGAATTGAGGTTTTTCTGGATCAGCCTGATGGTGGAAAGCAGCTGGCTTACCCCCTCCAGGGCGTAGTATTCACATTGGATCGGCACCAAGAGGTCGGTGCAGGCGGTGAGGGCGTTCACGGTGAGCAGCCCCAGGGAGGGTGGGCAATCGATGATCACGTAATCGTAATCCCCCAGCACCGGCTCCAAAGCTTCGCGGAGCTTGTATTCGCGGGCGAATTCCTGCACCAGTTCTATCTCCGCGCCGGTGAGGTCGATGTTCCCCGGCACGCAGCTGAGGTTGGTGGTGGTGGTGGCAAGGATGGTCTCCCGCAGCGGGACCCTGCCGATGAGGGCATCGTAGACCTGCAGTTGCAATTCATCCTTGTTGATGCCTACTCCGCTGGTGGCGTTACCCTGGGGATCGAAGTCGATGAGCAGTGTTTTCTTTTCCAACACAGCCAAGCCGGCGGCGAGATTCACCGCTGAGGTGGTTTTTCCCACTCCGCCTTTTTGGTTCACGATCGTTATTACTCTTGCCATCTATAAGCTATCTTCCAGTCTTTATTTAAGTTGCGCCCGGTCCAAGGCAAATATCGCCCGGCTTCCGTAATTCAGCTCCAGCCTCAGCAATTCCACGGGCTGGAAAGGTTCAATGTCCGTCCAGTCCCTGGCCTTGTAGCAGATCAGTTTCCCCTTTGGCGCCAGCAGGTCGCGCAATGGCTTCAGATATCGGGTTTCCAGCTTCACGGCGCGGCAGAGGATGTAATCATAAGCACCCGCGTCAGAGTGATCTTCCAGCCGGGAGCAGACTGTCTCGCAATCCACAAGTTCCAGCCTGGCAACGATTTCCCTGAGGGCGTTGACCTTCTTCTGCACAGAATCCAGCAGCGTCATGCGACAGCCGGGCACGGCCAGTTTCAGCGGAATCCCGGGCAAGCCGCCGCCAGAGCCGAAATCCAGCAAGCGGGCACCGGAAAAGTCAAAACATTTCAGAGGCAGCAGGCTGTCAAGAAAATGCTTGGTCCAGAGCTCTTCAGGTGACGTGGCCCGGGAAAAGAGGTTCAGGCGGGCGTTAAATTCCACCAGCAGTTCATGATAAAGCCCAAACCCGGCCATGATCAGGTCTGGCTCCGGCGGCTTCAGCTCGCTCAAAAACAGCTCAAAAGCGGTCCTGGAGCCATTCATGGCTGTTGGGCCACGGGCAGGCTGCGCAACAGCGACTGCACCAGGAAAGAGCGGTCCGCCCGCATCATTTCCAAGGTGTCGCGGGCGGAGGGATGCTGGATCTGTTTCAGGGAACGGGCTGCGAGGTAGCGGAAGCGCTCACTGGGGTGGAAGATGTAATCGCGCAGCAGCTCCACGCTCCGGGCTGTATTGACCCCGGCCAGCACCGAGATGCAGGCTGTTTCATATTTATGTTGGCCAAGGAGGCGTTCCACCGGCTCCACCAGCAGGCTGTCGCCCACCCCGGATATGAGCGAGAGGGCGTTTTTCGCGGCCAGGCTGTCGGGAGAATCGATCACCCGATACAGCTCGCGCACAAAGTCCTCCGCTTTGGCGGCCAGGGCTTCCAGGGCGCGGTATTCCAGCCCGGAAGTGGTGTTCAGCTTGTTGTCCACAACGTAGGCGATGGCTTCCCCGGCCCGGTTTATCAGGATCTCGCGGGCCGCGCGGACCCTCTGGACAGCCGAACCCACCTCCCATTCGGAAGCAGCGTCGAAAATGGCTTCGATGCTGTCCGTGCTGTCCGGCAGGGCGGCAGCTTCGGCCAGTTCTTCGATGGCGGATTTGGCGACCACGTTTATCTCAGCATCGCGGCCGATGCCGTAGGTTCCGCTTTGCCAGGTTTTATTATTGGC
>JAGOIS010000062.1 GCA_017995495.1 Candidatus Cloacimonadota bacterium | reverse complement strand
GAGGAGAAGTCATAGAGGTATTCGGCGAAGGTGAGCAGGGCGTTGGGAGTGCAAAAACGCTTTACGAAGCCGGGGATGGCGAACTCCATGAAATGCTCCCCGGTACGTCCGGCGCGGTAGCAACTGGTGCAGAACGACGGGATGTAGCCACCTTGCGCGAGTTCGTGGATCACGTCGTCCAGGCTGCGAGTGTCTCCCAGCACAAACTGGCTCTTTTTCCGAGATTCCTCGTCCTTGGCGGAGTAGTCGCCCACGCCGATGCTTGATCCGGCGTCGATCTGGGAGATTCCGTAGCGCAGGACCTCGTTGCGGAGGGCGATGGGTTCGCGCGCGGTGAGGATCATGCCGGTGTAGGGCACGCTGAGGCGGATGACAGCCACCAGATGTTTGAAATCCTCATCCGAAACCTGATGCGGCGGTTTTTCGGCAAATTCGGTGCCGTTGGCGGGCTCGATACGCGGGAAGGAGATGGTGTGGGGCCCCACGCCGAAGGTGTCCTCCAGGTGGATGGTGTGATAGAGCAGGCCCAGCACCTCGAATTTCCAATTGTAAAGACCCATCAGGGCGCCGATGCCGAGGTCGTCGATGCCGGCCTTCATGGCGCGGTCGAGACCGTCCAGACGCCAGAGGAAACTGCTCTTGGGGCCGCGCGGATGAAGCTGCTTATAGGTTTCCTCGTGATAGGTCTCCTGAAAGATCTGGTAGGTGCCGATGCCCACAGATTTCACGGTGCGGAAACCTTCTATGTCCAGTGGGGCGGCGTTGATGTTCACGCGGCGGATCTCGCCTTTATGGTATTTGGTGTCGTAAACGGTCTGCACTGTTTCGGCGATGAATTCCGGCGAATACATGGGATGCTCGCCATAGACCATGATCAGGCGCTTGTGGCCTGTTTCCACCAGGGATTGGGTCTCCTTCACCAGTTGTTCACGGCTGAGGGTGGCGCGCAGGCACTCCTTGTTCGAGATGCGGAAGCCGCAATAGACGCAATCGTTGACGCATTCATTGCCCACATAGAGCGGGGCGAAGAGCACGATGCGGTTGCCGTAGATGCGTTCCTTGAGTTCGTGGGCGCCTTCCAGGATCAGCTGCTTGAGTTCGGGATCGGTGACGCTGAGCAGGGCGGCGGTCTCCTCCGGTTCGAGGCGGTTTTTGCCCAAGGATTTGGCAATGATGTCGCGGATCCGTGCTTCGGGGGCGTTTTGCTGCGTTGCGATCAGTTCTTCGATCCTGGCTGTGGGAATGAAGGATTTTACGCCGTCGGTGTTGATGTTCATCTTGTATCTCCAGTTATAGCTTTAAAGTCATGGTTTTCACTTTTACGGACCTGATCTGGCCCAGTTTTCCGCTGAAGGAGCCAAGGATGTCCAGATCGGCCTCCATGATCAGGAAGATCACAGAGACGTTGCGGTCCCGCATGGGATAGCCGACCCGCATCAGCACATGGGGGGCGAATTTGTGGATGAGTTCTGAAACTGGGTTGAAGGCCTTTTCGATATCCTCGACCACGATGGTCACGATGTGCCGCTGAAGTTCCATGTATTTCTCCTGACGAAAACTTTGACGGGGATGAAGAAACGGAGCGGGCGCAGGGGGAGACAACTTGTCCGCCCTTGATGCCGGAACGTATCCCTCATCTCAGGTCTGTTGCTTTGTACTATGTTTTTTCCCGGCCGTTATTTTGGCAAGGAGAATTTTCCCATCCGGTCGAATGCCAGGTGCGAAATTTGCTGAAATTGCTTGGTCAGCCTATTTTTTGTCCTCATCGGTGGTCTTGAAGCCCACCGGTTTGTTTTCCGACATACCCTGCACCTTGATCTCGCCGAACTGGTTCTCATAACCGTCGATGTTCTTTTGGAGGAGGTTCAGCAGTTGTTTGCAGTGCTGGGGCGTGCAGACCACGCGGGTGTAGATCCTGGCGTCCGGGATCCCGGGGAGGATGCGGCCGCAATCGATGATGAACTCGGAAGGGGAATTGGTGATCACGAAGAAATTGGAATAGGTGCCCTCGCCGACTTTTTCATCGATCTTGATGTTGATCTGGCCTTGCTGTTGGGGTGGTTTGTTCATGGTTTCTCCTAAAATGTATCGCTATACTGGAACACTCGGCCGGAAACGCCGATTTTGTCCATTAAAAACTTGTAATGCGCCGATCTTTGGCAGATCTCCGGGCAGCCCAGCACAAACAGACGTTCCTGAGCGCGGCTGACCGCCACATTGAGTTTGCGGTCCACCCTGCCGGTGGCGGAAAGCGCCTCCACATTGCGCAAAACGTCCTGGTTGTGCAGGGGCAGGGTGATAATGACGGTGGAGCGTTCAGAGCCCTGAAAACGCTCCACAGTGTCGATGGTGACGTCTTTACAGGCCGGCGGCAGTTCCTTGCGCAGGGCATGGATCATGGCCCGGAACGGCGCCACAATCCCCAATTCGGTTTGCAGGTCCCTGACTGTGCCGCCATCCGTGAGCAGCTTGATGATCCTCTTCACGCACTCCACCTGGAGGGGATCGTACCAGGCAAAGCGCGAGGGGGGAAATTCGATCCAGACCAGACGGGAATCCAGGATCTCCCTGCCGCTCACCGGCAAAGGCGCCTTCTGCCTGGGCACCGCGGAAACGAGAAGGCCGTCATAATTGCGCTGCACGAGGTCCGCGATCTCGTCGTGCATGCGGTAATGCTGATTGAGCATGGTGGTGGCTTCCAGCCAGCTCTTGGCTTTGCAAACCCGGTCGAGCCGCTCCATCAGCGACTGACCGTAGGAGTCGTAGCAGAGACCCGCGAGCTTTTCATCAGCAAAGGAAAAGCCCTCGCTGGATTGCCTGGTGATGGGAGGAAGCTGGTTTTGGTCGCCGATGAGGATGACCTTGCCGATCCGGGCGATGATGCCCAGGATGCTGTTTTCCATGATCTGCGAGGCTTCGTCGATCACCAGTTCGTCGATGCGGACCACCTTGAGCAGGTCACTCAACCAGGCATTGCAGCTTTGCACCGTGGCCACCCACACCCGGCAGGCCTTGAGGATCGCATCCACTTCCTGGAACTTTTTGCCCTGAATGCGGTTGTCCATCAACTCCTGCTCCACCTCATCGGACTGGCCGGTGCGGATGAAATCGATGCCCTGTTTGCGCAGATTCTGGCAGATCTCGTCCACGGCGCGGTTGGTGAAGCTAAGGATGAGCACGTTTTTATCGGTGTCTTTGAAAAGTTTGTGGATGTAGCTGGTGAGCAGCCCGGAGGTCTTTCCCGTGCCGGGCGGCCCCTGCACGATGTGGTAATCGCGGGCGGCGAACATCTTTTGCATCACCTGTTCCAGAGGATCGGCAGCCAGCTCTGGAAGCGGATCGAAGCGGGGTTGGCTGAGTCCCAGAAAGACACTGCGCTTTCCCGGTGAGGCCTGCAAAAAGGCGAAGATCGAAGCCAGCGGGTTGTAGAGCGATCTTTCCATGATGTCGTGTTCCAGCGCCCAGAGGGCATCACCGAAACTGGCATCGATGTGGCTCAAACCACCGCGAATGGTTACCTCCAGGTAGTTTCCGCCGATGCTCGATATCTGGCCGCGCAGGATCTCCTGCTGGTCCACTCCCAGGTTCTGACGGTAAAGCACAACGATGTCACCGGCGCGGAAATCGGTGACGAGGCTCTCCCCCGCCAGTTTGAAGCGGATCTGGTTGAAGTTGATATCCTCCGCTATGAGGGAATTGAGGATGCGATAGTGGTCCTGCTTGGTCTGAACGCTTTCCTGCCAGAGCGAATTGTGGCCATAGATGCTTTCGGGGCCGAGGCCGCCGGTTTTCTCGAACCAGATCTCCCGCACGAGCAGCCGCAGCTGTCCCAGAAACCACTGGTATTCATGCTCCTCCAGGGAATCCAGCATGGCCAGCACGCTGTTGATCCTGTTGAGGATGAACTGGGGCAGCTGTTCCGGTTCGGCCTGGCGCAGCCACTCAAAAAAGAAGCCCGGATCCTGAGCCAGTTTGCGCATGATGCCCACGATGCGGTTGCGGCACATGAGCAGTTCCTGTTCCAGCCGCGTGGCGCTCAAGACGTGGCGCAAGGCCTTGTCCTGGGCGGCTGAGTAGAGGATGCTGCTGTAGCCTTTGGACGTGGCCCCGCCGCCCTCACGGATGATCATGTCGTAAGCCACCACCTGCATCAGCTGCTGGGGCCAAACACTGTCAGGATGCGGTTTGCCGCTCTTCAATTCAACTATATGGCGCTTGCCGCCACGTTCATAGAGGATGTCCAGCCTGCCCTGCAGCCCGTATTTGGGGCAGATGTAGGAGGGTTCAAGGTGCACTGCGTCTCCCTGGACCGAGTTGGCGAATGCGGAGATCGCGGGAAAATGGCTGTCATGGATGGTGTTGTAGATCGAAAGGGCGGCATCCAGCCCCAGCGCCACAAAAGAGATCGGCCGCCGGGCCATACAGGCGCGGAAAAGATCCTGAAAATCAGCTTTCGGCGAATAGACCAGCTCGTCCAGGATGCTGTTCACCAAGATGCCCAGGACCATGCTCTCCGAAGCTGGTTCGTTCACCATGCGGCCCAGGAGGTATTGGTCCGGCCGGGAGCCATTTTGGGTGAAGCATTCAGCCACCGCACTGGCATCGATCAAAAAATCCGGCTCGACCACGATCAGGGTGGAGGGATTGCTCTGGTACCACTGTTGCCGGCCCTGGATGTGGGAAAGGTTGTGGCAGTTGAGGGTGCAGAATTTCCACAGTGTCTTTTCCAGCCTGCTCCACTGCCGGCCCTCGCCCTCCATGTTGTTCAGAAATATGGTGCAGTCGGAGCCGTCCTCCAGGGTCGCAACAATCTTCAGACCTCCCACCTGGGCTGCCTGGCGAATAAGCTCCCAGCTCTGCACCCCGCAGGTGAAGCTGCTTTTGGGAACGTTGCCGCCGATCCGGAAAGGCTCCGCGGAGTTTTGTTCCAAAAAGCCGTCAAGACCTTCATCGCTGACCTCGGGAGCCAGCCAGAGGAGAAGAGCCTTGGTGGCGTGGAGGGCGCTCAGCCAGGTTGGCCGACTGGGCAGGAAATCATCTTCGTGGGTGGCTCTATTGCAGATGACGCGAAGTTGATTGAGCTGGGCGGAGATCTCAGCTGGCGCTTCATATCTTTCGTGGCAATATTGCATCCGGGCGAAAAGCCCACTGAAGCTCAAATTGCTGTCCGCGCTGAGTTTTTTATAAATGCCTTCCACCAATTGGCGGAGCAGCATCAGCTTGTTTTTCTTTTCAGCGGGATCTGCCATCAACTCACTCAGACGCTCGTACGCCTGAGTGATTTGTTCGGGATCTATCAAGGTCATTTTTTGCGGGATTTTCTCCTGGAATAAGTCGCGCGCACCCAGGTCCAATTAAGAGCCAGATGCAAAAACCCGCTGAACAGAAAAAGGATGCCGGCTATCCGGTGGAGTTTGAACCAGCTGTCGAGTTCAGTGCTGTTGTAGCCAATGAGGCCGATCACAACAAGCAGGATCAGACACATCAGGATGAGATTGATGATCTTGAGGGCTTTGATTTTCATTCGTATTCCTCTGTTTCTTCGGAATTGGTAAAAAATGCCTGGACAAAAGCGTTGACATCGAAAACCTCAAGGTCGCCGATGCCTTCACCCACGCCGATGAAGCGCACGGGCAGATTGAGGTTGTGCTTGAGGTTGAAGATGATCCCGCCTTTTGCCGTGCCGTCATATTTGCTGAGGATGATGCCGGTGAGCGCCATCGCCTTGTGGAAATTCAGAGCTTGGGAGATGGCGTTCTGGCCGGTGGTGGCGTCCACAACCAACAAGGCCTGATGCGGGGCTTCCGGGATCAGTTTCTTGATCGTACGGTCGATCTTGCTGAGTTCATGCATCAGTTTATCATGGGTGTGCTGGCGCCCTGCGGTGTCGATCAACACCACGTCGAAACTCTTGGCCAAGGCTGAGGAAATGCCGTCGTAGATCACGGAGGCCGGGTCGGCATCTTGTTGGGAACGGATCAAAGTAGCTCCGGCGCGGTCGGTCCAGATGGCGAGCTGTTCGATCGCCGCCGCCCGGAAGGTGTCTCCGGCGATGATCATCACCCGATTGCCGGATTTCACCAACGCGTCCGCGATCTTGCCAATGCTGGTGGTCTTCCCCACCCCGTTCACCCCTACAAAAACGATTATGTAAGGCCTTCTGTCGATCTCGTCGTAGAGGTTCACAACCTCCGAGTAATCCTGGGTCAGAATGTTCTGCATGATCTCCTGCAGCACCGTCTGAACCTCCGCTGCTTCGGTGATGCGGTCCTCCCGGACCCTTTCATGGAGTTGTTCCATGATCACAGCTGTCATCTCCACCCCGGTGTCACATTTGAGCAGGATCTCCTCGATCTCCTCCATCAGCTCATCATCCACCTTGCCGCGCAGGCTCACAGCCTCGGCTATCCTGCCCAGGAATCCGCTTTTGGTGCGGGCCAGTTTTTTCCTCAAACTGCCAATGAGGCTCATCATTTATCTCCAAAATCTTTCTTTTGTTTGCGCAGGGCCAAACTCACCCGTGGATGGGTATTCCGGCCCTGGCTGCCACAATTGTGATTGACACCATCGCCGCTTTCCACAAATTAGCACCTTTGCTTAAAGTCAACTAAAATCTATTTGAGGTCCTGATGAATAATACCAAATTTAAGCCCCTGTTTCTGCTGGCGCTGCTGTTTCCGCTGCTGGGAGCAGGCTTGGGGTACATGCTTTCCAGTGTTGGCACCCAGCCGTCTTCCCAAGCCGTGAGTTCCCTGCCCGCGGGCCAACCGGGGGATCCCGTGGTGATCATGGGACCGGACAATCCGTTGCCAGCCCGTGAAACCAAGGCGCCCGGAAGTTTGGAACTGGGGTTGTTCATCGCCCTGGTCTGCGGATCCGTGGCCTTGTTGCTTCAATACCTGAATTACCGGTTGGGATGGATCGCGGTGATCCTGATCGCCCTGCTGTTTTCGCTGCTCTATCAAGACCGGATCGGGATCCCGCTCACCCAGTTCTTCCTTGTCAATCTGGGGCTGGGCGTCCTGCTGGCCCTGTTGATTCGGTGCGTGTTTTTCCAAAAAGCCCTGCTCCGCTGGCGCATGATCGTCACTTCGCTGCTTGGGGCGGGATTGATCGCGCTCTATTTCCGGGGTTTGTTTTGGGTAACCAAAACTGAATTTGGCAGTGGTTTTTGGTCCGGATTTTTTGTCAACGGGCTGCTGCTCTTTGTATTCATCTCCTTTGCCCTGTCCCTGGCAGACCTGGTCATCCAGCGAGCTGAACTAAAGGAACAGCAGGCAAACGATTCGACGGTCAACGAGGACGAGGATGCTTGACGACTGGGATTTCTTTGTTTTGGAGATCCCGGACGGCTTTCTGGACCCGGAGCAGATCTTTGGCAACCGAAATCCGCTGCATATTGAGATAGGGTCCGGCAAAGGCGAGTTTCTCTCCCAATACGCGATGCTGCATCCGGACTGGAATTTCCTGGGCTTTGAGGCAGCCGATAAACGGATCCGCAACATCCTCAGGAAGATATCTCCCGAAAAGCATCCCAACGTGCGCCTGGTTAGACTCAGAGTGGATGCCGGCATAGCGGACCTGCTTCCGCCGCTATCCGTGCAGAGCGTTTACATCCAGCATCCAGATCCCTGGCCCAAGCGCCGGCATCACAAACGCCGCCTCTTTCAGCCGGATTTTTTGGCCGCTCTGGCAGCGGTAATGGAGCCGGAAGCCCAGTTGCACGTTGCCACAGACCATGAGGAATACGCCCTCTGGATCGCCGGTATGCTTTCCAAGCAGCCCGAATTCACATCTCTGCAGAATGAACTGATCCAAAGCAGTCCCAGCCTTGAGGACCATGTGAGCACCTGGTATGAGATCGAGCAACGGCGCCAGGGTTTTGAGCCCCACTATATGCTCTTTCAACGAACCTGATTAGAAGGACTGCTGTCCGATCCGGCACCATGAGCGATCTGGCTTCCCTCACTGACAGGAAACTCTGGCTGGCTCCCCTGGCCGGCTATACGGATTGCGCCTTCCGCCAGCTCTGCAAAGAAAGCGGCGCAGACGTCCTGGTGAGCGAGATGGTGAGTGCCGACGGCCTGGTCCGCAATGCCAAAAAGACAGTTCAGTTCGTCCAGTTCGAGGATGATGAACGTCCATTTGGCATCCAGATCTTCGGCTCCGAACCCGCGGTGATGGCAACGGCGGCGGAATTCTGCCTGCGGTTCCAGCCGGATTTCATCGATATCAACATGGGTTGCCCCGTGAAAAAAGTGGTGAAACGCGGCGCTGGGTCGGCCCTGATGCAAGACCCCCAAAGAGCCGGGGAGATCGTTAAGCAGGTGGGTTCCGCTCTGAGGGGCAGTTGTTTGCTGGGAGTGAAATTCCGCAGCGGCTGGAGCCCGCAAACC
>JAGOIS010000061.1 GCA_017995495.1 Candidatus Cloacimonadota bacterium | reverse complement strand
CATCATCTGCGAGGGCTATTTCGACTTTTTGCGCCTCTACGAGGCCGGCTTCGCCAACTCCGTGGCTTCCCTGGGCACCGCGCTCACCGAGGACCAGATCTATCTGCTGTCCCGCTACGCCTCCAGAGTTTACATGCTCTACGACGGTGACGCCGCCGGGATCAAGAGCGCCGTCCGCGCCGCCCTGCTCTGCCTCTCCAAAGGCCTCGAGCCCCACATCGTCGAGTTGCCCAAAGAGCACGATCCGGACAGCTTCATCCTCGCCGAAGGCGCCGCGGCGCTGCCCGAGAAGATCACCGCCGCCAGGTCCGTGATCCGCTTTTTCGCCGAAACCCCCTCCAAAACCCCCGCCAGCGAGAGGATCGACCAGATCCTGGACGCCGTCCGCGCCCTCCGCGACCCCGTCAAACGCGAACTCCTCGCCCGCGAGATCGCCGAGGCCTTCGGGATCTCCTCCCGGGCCATCTTTTCCAAGCTGCGCCGAACCACCGGCGCCGCGGCCGAACCCCAGAAACTCTACGTCGTCCCCACCCTCGAGGCAAATTCCGAGGAGCGCCATCTCCTCATCCTCGCCCTCAAGGACGCCGCCTCGTTCAATTCACTTGCCGAAACCCTCACTCCCGATTATTTTGTGAATAGATCTTACCGCGAGCTCTTCCGCTATCTCTCGGCCAACGCCGACCCGGATGCCGTCGCAGAGCCCGCCAGGCTTTTGGATAACATTGAAAACAAGGATTTAAGGGACCTCTTGGCAGATTTTCTCTTCGCCGACCTTCAGGAAATGAGCTTCAAGGCTGTCCTCGATCAGGTGGTGCTGCGCAAGCTTCAACGCGACATGCTGGAGCTCGACCGCAGGATCACGGCTGAGCCGGACAACCTCAAGCTCCTCCAGCAAAAGAAGAAACTCTCCCAAACCTACCGCAGCCTCACCCGCAAAGTGGTGCGTGGCCTGCTCACTTAGGATCCCCTCCCCGAAAGGAGCATGAATGATCACTTACAACGAATGCCTCAAGAAACTGGTCGAACTGGGAAAAGACACAGGCTACATCACTTTTAAACAGATCAACGACATCCTGCCCAGCAGCCCCTTTTTCCTGGACAAAGTGGACGACATCATCTTTGACCTCCGCCAGGACGGCATCGAGATCATCGACGAAACCGAAAAGCGCCTCACCAAGGGCGGAGCGGCCGTCCGCAAACCCGCCGCCCCCAAGAAATTCAAGACCAAGCGCTTCTACGACGACCCCGTCCGCATGTATCTCCGCGAAATGGGCCGCGTGCCCCTGCTCGACCGCGAAGGCGAGGTCCGCGTCGCCCAGAAGATCGAAACCTACCAGAAGATGATCAACCAAAACGTGTTCAAATCAGGCTCCACCCTCCGCGAAATGTACAACTTCCTCCACCGCTACCGCGAACGCCGCGTCCGCCTCGACCAGATCTTCCGCGTGGACATCGGCACCTGGATCGACAAAAAACAGGACGTCATGATCGTCGACCAGTTCCGCGACATCCTCAAGGCCAACGACGCCATCTTTGACCGCATCGGCGCCATCCTGGACAACTGCGACTACGACGACAGCGGAAACGCCAGCCGCCAGGAGGAGATCGACGCCCTCAGAAACGATATCATCAACAACTTCAACCAGCTCAACTACAACGAAAAACTCATCAAACGCATGGTCTATCGCGTCCGCTCCCTCGTCGACCGCATCGAGGAAAGCTACAACAGCATCACGGACATCACCCGCATCAAACGCTACACCATCGACGAGATCTGCACCTACGGCCGCCGCGCCAAAAAATCCGACGAGGATTACGAAGAGGTGCGCGCCGAAACCCGCATCGACCCCGAAGTCTTCATCGAAACCCTCCGCAAGATCAAGAACGCCCGCCGCAAGATCCGCCGCGTTGAGCTCGAAACCAGGATGACCGGTACCGACCTCGTCTTCCTCCTCCGCGAGATCGACCGCGCCGAACGCAACAAGGAAAAGGCCCAAAACGAAATGATCGAGGCCAACGTCCGCCTCGTCATCTCCATCGCCAAACGCTACAACAACCGCGGCCTCGAATTCCTCGACCTCATCCAGGAAGGAAACACCGGCCTCATGCGCGCCGTCGAAAAATACGACTACCGCAAGGGCTACAAATTCTCCACCTACGCCACCTGGTGGATCCGCCAGGCCATCACCCGCGCCATCGCCGACCAGGCCCGCACCATCCGCATCCCCGTCCACATGATCGAATCCATCAACAAGATCAACCGCACCAGCCGCCGGCTCCAGCAAAAACTCGGCCGCGACCCCTTCCCCGAAGAGATCTCCGAGGTCCTGGACATGCCCCTCGACAAGGTCAAATCCATCCTCTCCATCTCCAAGGAACCCGTCTCCCTGGACAAACCAGTCGGACACGACTCCGAAGACTCCATCCTCGGCGACTTCATCGAGGATCGCACCATCATCAGCCCCGAACGCCTCGCCGAACGCTCCCTCCTCAAAAAACAGGTCGATGAGGTCCTCAAAACCCTCACCACCCGCGAGGAACGCGTCATCCGCCTCCGCTTCGGCATCGACGACGGCTACCACCGCACCCTCGAGGAGGTGGGGAACATCTTCCAGGTCACCCGCGAACGCATCCGCCAGATCGAGGACAAAGCCCTCAAAAAACTCCGCCACCCCTCCCGCGCCGCCGTCCTCCAGCAATTCATGGACAACTTTAACGTAAAATAAATCCCGAGTTATATTAAGCTATTTAACCCAATAGTTTCGATAATCAACCCAAGGAAAGCGATCCAGACGGATCCTTGCCAAACAAACACCAGAGCGAGATCCGAAGTTCAAAGATCACCCAGGGCTTCATTCGCGGTCCGTTCACTCTGCAGGAGAAAATGATCCACGTAATCCAGCACTTTCGCGCTCAGGCACAGAGGGAGATTCAAGAGCCTGAAGCCGCGGCCATCCGGAAGGGACATCTGATCAACTCCCAGGCTTCCCTCGTGGATCCGGACCGCCAGTCCGTGCTCAGCCACCAGCATGAACTGCATCAGGGAGCGCAATGACCCTGTTTTACCGGATTTGACCTCTATGGGGATCAGCTTTCCCCGGTGGGGGATAACAAAATCCACCTCCGCGGATGATTGATGCTTTGCACGCACCCAGAAACCAAGCCGGGAGGCAGCTGTGTTCCATAGTGTCTCCAGCTCCTGCCCCACAATGTGCTGGATCATCAGGCCCTTGTAAACCGATTCCAGATCCTGGGCAAGGTAATATTCTTCCTGGATGCCAAGCTGATAGTTCAGCAGACCGGTGTCGAGCACCTGCAGCCTCGGTTTGCGGCGGAGGTTCGGAACGCAGGGCGGCGCCACGCTTGTCACGGGATAATAGAGCTTCAGCAGCCGCGCATTCTGCAGCTTGTCAAAAGCTTCCCGGATGGTCCGCGCTTTGTATCCCGAAGCGCCAAAGCCTTCCAGAGTGATACGTTTCCCGGCTTCTCCAGGGGCTGTTTTGAGAATATGGACCAGGGTCCGGGCGAGCGTTTTATCCTTGGCATATTTGTCTACGTCTTCCAAATAAGCGCTTGACAGAGACTCATAAACCCGGTTCACAACAACCATGTCCGAACTTTCCATATACTTCGCCACGACTTCAGGCAAACCTCCCAGCATTGTATAGACTTTGAATTGATGGCCCAGTTCCTCTATCTGGGGAAGGGACGCCGGCATGGAATGGTATGCGTCCAGAAGATCTTTTCTGCCGGTCGCGCCCAGATACTCTGCAAAACTGAGCGGATGGATCCAGAGGTTCTCTGTCCTGCCCACCGGAAAGCTCTGATGCTCATCACTCACCACGGCTTCCAGGAGGGAACCGGCAGCAATGACCGCCAGCTCCGGGATCTCCTCGTAGAAGTAGCGGAGCATCTTGATCGCCAAAGCGCTGAACTGGATCTCGTCGATGAATAGCAAACTCTTCTCAGGCTGGAAAGGCTGAGCTTTGCGCAAACAGATCAATTGCAGTAGATCACGCGCGTTGAGCTCGCGACCGAAGAGCTGCCTGTCTTCCTCCAAATCAAGATTCACATCCAGGAAGATCTCAAAGTTGCTAGCAAAGGCCTTTACCGTGGTTGTTTTGCCCACCTGCCTGGCTCCCCTGAGGATCAAAGGCTTGCGGTGTTTTTCCCTCCGCCAACGCTCCAATTCGCTCTCAATCGTTCGTTTGATCATCTTTGGTCTCCTAATTTATTGATCACCACAGACATAATAAGAAAGATCCGTTTTATGTCAAGGCAATTTTGTGGCATATCGATGTCAAACTAAAGGCTATTTCCCGGCAAATCGATGTCTAACTAAGGGCAATTCAAAGGGTATCAAATATGGTTCTCTTTCAAATCGAGTGGGTGGAAGAATAACAATCGTCCCTGGTAAGATAAAGCAGCGTGTCATTCCGGAGTGAGGGCTTCAGCCCCGGCGGAATAATCGCGGGCGAGCGAAGCGAGTTCGTGGGGTGCGAACGGGCCCCGGAATCCCGCCCAAGCGGGAATAGCCAATCCCGATCCCAGGCCCGGCTGCGTCGACCCGAAATGACAATCCGCAGCCGATCGGCAAAAGATCTGTATTCAACCGCCGCCTCCACCCCATTCAAATCAAATCGGGGAAGACCTTCAATAGCTCCTGGCTGGACAGCTTCAAGCTGCTCGGCAAACGCTCGGCCGATTTTTCAGATGGAATGGTCGTTTATGCCGGATCAGAAGAGTTCACCATGTCCCGGGTGAAAGCGACCTCCGCATCACACATGGCGGAAACCCTGTTCGCATTATCATGAAAGATCTCACTAGCGCGCTATTTTGGCAGACAGATGAGTGTCATCCGAGCTCTATCATTTCCACCAAATCAAGGGCAATTTCCAACAATCGGGATCAAGCAAGGGCGATTGATAATTCTTTCAGCCCGGTGCTGCCTCGAGATATTGGATCAGTTGGGTACAGAGGCCCAAGTTTAAGTTTAGCAGACGAAATTGTTTGCCTTGGGGGGTCCTGTGGGTTTCCCATCTGGTGGGTCCGTCATAAATTCGGACGGCCAGATTGTGGTCGGCTTCATCCATGAACAGCAGCAATGACCTGAGTGTGCCTGTTTTTCCAGATTTCACTTCGATCGGGATCATGCGTCCGTTCCAGATGATGACATAATCAACCTCCGCGCTGGAACTGCGGGCGTTGCGGGCCCAGAATCCCGGTTTGAAGGCCTGAGCGCTTGCCAGGGAAAGTAGTTCCTGCCCCACCAGATGCTCCATGGCCACACCCTTGTAGATGGAATCGAGTCTTTGCGCCGCGAAATATTGCCCCTGGATGTTGGCCAGTGAGTTTACGAACCCTGTATCCAGGAAGAGAAGTTTGGGGCGCTTGCCCAGCTTGGGAAGGGACGGCAGGAGGGCTGAAGTGAAGGGATGGATCAAAGATACCAGGGAAGCTTGCTCGAGCAAAGTAAAAGCGTTTTTCACCGATTGAGCCCGGAAATCCGAACCGCCGAAACCTTCGAAGCTGACTAATTTGGTAACTTCTGCGGGGGCGGTGGCGATCAGATGTTTCAAAACACTGGCCTGATCGGCACTTTGGGCATATTTGACGGCGTCATCAGCATAGGTCTGCAGCAAATTGTCCAAAACCCTCCGCACTTCCATAATATTACCAGTCTCAAGCCAGATTTGGATGACTTCCGGCATACCCCCCACCAGGGCATAACTCATGAACTGCTCTCGCAAGATTGGTTGTGACCACTCGGGAAACGGGTGATCGCGGATAAGGGAAAGAAGCTGTCGCTGCCCCGCAGCTTCCAGATATTCCTCGAAATTACAGGGATGCATCCAGAGGTATTCCACTCTGCCCACAGGCACCTCCAAACGGTTGCGGCGCAAATATACATCCAGCAGCGAGCCGGCCGCGATCACATGCAATTCCGGCATTTTTTCATAAAAATACCTGAGACTGAGCAGAGCCTCTGGTGAATGCTGGATCTCATCAATGAACAGCAGCACACGCCCGCCTTGGGGATGAATGTTGCGGCTGAGCAAGATCAGGTTGTAAATCGACTGAACGTCCGTGCCCTTTACGAACACAGCTCTGTCTTCAGGAGACTCAAGATTCAGCTCAATAAAACAATCAAAGTCGCCGCCGAACATGCGTACAGCAGTGGTCTTACCTACCTGCCTGGCTCCACGCAGCACCAGAGGCTTGCGGTGGAGGCTGTAAGCCCAACGTTGCAGTTCAGCGTTGATAAGGCGCTGGAACATAACATCTCCTTTTCATTCCAATGAGTTCAAAAATAAACAGGAGCGAGAATCATGTCAAGGTAATTCTGCGGGAGAAGTCACCCAAATACAAGGTAATTCTGCGGGAGAAGTCACCCAAATACAAGGTAATTCTGTAGGAGAAGTCACCCAAATACAAGGTAATTCTGCAGGAGAAGTCACCTAAATACAAGGGAATTTTGCGATTTTTGGGTCCACGCCTACCGGAATTGACGCGAATTGAGGGACAGATCAAACCTGATCACGAAGATACACATTTGTAATACGGTCATTATTGCGCGGTTATGCTTCCACAAAATAGGAATGTTGCCATGCTTGTTTCCCTTACGAAATAGGGCTAATCGAGTTCTATCCTCTCCACCAGAGAGTTGATGAACTCCACATACCAGTTTTGCAGGGCTGCGGGGTCGGGAACGAAAAGCAGGACATCCTGTTTGACCTGATCGAAGACGGTTTGGGCTATCCTGTCCCGTAACAGGGACCGGAAGGAAACGGGATCCCGGGAAATATCCAGGCCCCAGTGTCCGCTTTGCTGGAGGCGGGCTTCCAGATGAGCCAGTTTAAGGGGAATCTCCTGGCGGAACTGAGGATTTCATGCTTTGTCCAAAGGGATGGCAGTCAAGGTATCTCTTGACAACGATCAGCAGATCAATTTCATAGAAACAATCAAACGCGAAGAGCGAAAGATAAGCACAGCCTTATCAAAAAAAGGAGTTAAAGATGAAAGCAACCAAGTACTTTCTGATCCTGCTCACCCTGGTTGCCATGTTCACCTTCGCCTGCAAAGCCGAAGAACAGGACGTGGAAGAACCAACCGACCAAACTACTGTGATGGAAACCGTTGATCCGATCGACGATTGGGCCGGCAAATTAAAGACCCTGGTGGAAGAATGGGAAGCCAAAGCCGCCACCGGCACCAAAATGACCCAGGCCGACCTTGAAGCCTTTGTGGCCGCCAAGACACCCCTGATGGAAGCCATGAAGACCATGGACCTGACCAACGTAACAGAAGCCCAGACCGCCACCATCACCGACCTGAATGCCCGCATGGATAAACTCATCAACACAACGATCCCCGGGATGATGAAGTAGCAGAGTCAGAACAACTTAAACAATAAGCCCCCTCACCCTCTCTCACCCAGCATTTCGTCCAGGATGCTTTCCTCAAAAATGCACAGCTGGTCCGGATCATAATAGGCCAGGTCGCTCCGCCTCAGCCATTGCTGGATGAGCTGCAGCGATCCGGGCAGCGGTTTCGCGTTGCTTCGGCCCCGCGCGTCCACCAGTTCCAGTTCCCGGCCTTCGCGCGGATGGTCACAAGCCCCCCGGTAGAGGATGGTAAGCCTTTCCGGAACCAGCATCCGGGCCGCATGGCAGTCGCCGCGGAGGATGCTGTCGTGATAGGAAAAGATGCAATGGCTCATTTCCCTGCCCTCCTGCTGCAGCGCCTAAGACCCGCAAATGTTTTCGATCCGCAGAAACCCGCGCTTCACATCCTCCAAAGGTGCGGCTGGATAGGGCTGGTCGGGCACGCTGTGCAACCTGTTCAGCGCGGCCGCCAGATCATCGTGCAGGGCGCCGGTCTCGCGCAGAGTCCGCAAAAAGTACTCCGGCTGCGGGATTCCGTAAGTCTTCAGCAGTCCCCGCACGCGCTGGATGTCCAGGATCTTGTATCGGATATCTTCTTCACATCCGCCGGGGCCTTGCGCGGCGATCTCACTGAGGGCGTGGTAGCTGAAATGGTGACGCAGCTTGGAGCAGATCAATCTCACACTGGTGTAATTATGCCTGGGAAAGAAGGAAAGCTGGCGCAGCAGTTCCGGTGATTCACGCAGTTGTTTCCTCAGGATGAAGAAGAGATCGTTTGCGCAGGCATCCGGGCCGATCCTGGCGAAAAGCTTCACCGCCGCCTCGCTGTCTGGAAAACCGAAATGGCCCAGGATCTCCCTGCGCTTTTTCCCCAGCAGGGAGCGCGTCGAACGCCAATAGCGCTTCCCGGCCAGAGGATGGAAAACGGCGTGGGCGCTCAGCAGATAGGCCAGGGAGGGATTGCTGCGCATCAGGTCCTGGGCCCTGTCTCCGCCGTTGGCCAACAGGCAATAGAGAAACCAGTGCCTATTGTGATACTGATCCAAGCTGGCCACCCTGTCCGGCCCCACATACTCCGCAACGGATTCATAAAGGCTTTGTGAATAGGCGAGGAACTTTTTCAGGGCCTCGCTGGCGCC